>JAACED010000059.1 GCA_011682695.1 Gammaproteobacteria bacterium | reverse complement strand
CGGGTCGGATGTTCGTTGAGGCCCGTGACGGGCTCCCAGGTGGCGGCGTTATCGCTACTGCGAAACAGCCCGGCCTCGTCGACACCGGCGTAGAGAACACCTTGAGATCGTGCGAGTGTCCAGATCTGCGAGAGTTTCCGGTCACCGCCCTCGGGCCACTCGGGGGCCTGGGCGAGCTGGACCCAGTCGATGAGATTCTCGGATCGGAAGATGGACGCTCCGAACCAGTTCGATGCTGTTGCGAGGAGACAGGCGCCGTCGGCCGTGTCGGTGAACGCGGTCACCTTCCAGCCAGGCATGATCGGTCCCTCGACGCGGTGCTCGTCGGGATCAAAGAGCCATGCGCCCTTCTCTGTTCCGATTGCGATCACCATTGTGCCTCCTCCTGCCCGCTCAGCGTACCCGAGTGGCCGATCTCGACTTCGCCCATGGCGGCAAGGGGAACGTCGCGGAAGAGTCGGACGGTGACCAGACCGGCCAGGAGGGCGATGGCTCCGGACGCGACGAACACGCCGCGAACCCCGATGGCTGCGGCGGAAGCTCCGGCAAGCGCCATGGACGCCACTTGCGCTCCTGTCATGGCGGTGTTGAGCGCACTGCCTGCACGGCCGCGCTTCTCGGCCTCGACTTCGGACTGCAAGAGCGTTGCGATTGAAGCCTGCAATGGGGTCACGAACCATCCAACGGCAAACAGCGCGAGCATCAGGTGCCACACGGTCCCAGCGAGTGCCATTGAGGCGACGACCAGGCCGGTCCCGGCGAGGCCTGCACTGATCAGGTTCGTCGGGCGGAACTTGGCGGCGAGGACCACCAGGAGGGCTCCACTCAGGACCATCGACGTGACCTGGGAGGCCTCGAGGGCGCCAAACCAGGTTGCGGGGACCTCGAGAACGCCGACCACAAAAGGCACGAGGAGCACATTGACGGCGCCCAGTCCGAACATCACGATCCCTCCGCCGATGAGCACTCCTTTGAGCACGCTCGAGTCTGCAAGCACCCGCAGGCCTACGGTGAGCTCGCTCCACATCGACGGGGAAGAGGATCGGTCGGCGCGTTGGGGCGCTGGGCCGGCCGCCACACGGGAAACCAGCATGGCCGAGACGAGGAAGGTGCCGCTGTCGACGATGAACGTCGGAGCGATGCTGCCTGTGAGTCCGGCGATGAGACCTGCTGCCGCGGTGCCGAGGAGGTTGAAGATGACTCGACTGGACTGGGCGATCGAGTTGGCGGACAGCAGGTGTTCCTCCGGGATGATCTCGGGAAGGATCGCCATGCGAGCAGGTGTGAAGAGTGTCCCGATCGTTGCCTGGGCGAAGGCGACGACATAGAGCAGCCACATGTGTCCTGGTGTCGTCACCAACAAGAAGCCCAGAACGAGCACGCCCCGGACGATGTCGGACACCACCATGACGTACTTTCGGTTCCAGCGGTCGACGTAGACGCCGGCAATCAGACCGAAGAACAGCTGGGGGAGGGCGATGGCGATCGCCGTCGCCGCAACGGCGGCAACGGAGCCTGTGAGATGTTCGGCGGTCAGCAGGAGTGCGAGAGAGGTGAGAGCGTCACCGAAGTTGGAGACCACCTGGCCGGTCCACAACAGTCGGAAATCGTGGATCCGAAGGAGTTCCTTGAGCGCCTTCACGGCACATCTCTTGCAGTCGGATAGAGCGCCCACGTGAAGGCGAAGGGCTCGCCGTCTTCGCCTTCATCCTCGAACTCCTGAGAGAGATCTTCGAGGCGGGTGACGAACTCCTCGAACTGTGCCTTGGAGATCCTGCCGAGTCTGCGCCCGAGACTCAGGCGGCGCTGATCATCGCGTCGGTCGAGCGAAGCGATGCCGTCGACGATCGAGCGGTACAGGTCCGCCCGGGTTGTGTCGAAGACTGTGGAGACCACCGCTTGGGCTCGATCTTGGAGTGTTCCCGACGTGAGGAGGCCCGGCCCGGGGCGATATTGCTTCGCGCTGGCCTCGTAGATGCGTTCCGTCATCGGGCCGACCTTGCGGGTTTCGGCCACCCGGATGATCCCCTTGTCTTCGAGCAGGTTGAAGTGGTGGTAGAGGCGGGTTCGGGGAACCCCGAGGTGTTTGGCGATATCGGTGACCGACCGGGGTTGGTACAGCAACTCGAGGATGGCCATACGTGTCGGTTCTCCGATGGTGCGCAGCGTCTCGAGGTCGTTGATGAGGTAGACGTCTTCCATATCCGGATTGTATTCAAGCGAGCTGAATAGTCAATTTGGTTGAACAAAACGATGCCCGGTTCACGATTCCGCCGAACCCTGGGCTCAGGAGTACCCCAGGGGTACCTGCGAGCCCAGGGTTCGGCTGAGGTCACGGTTTCTTCATCGAATCATGGTCCGGATATGGAGACGCGTGACGACCCGGACCGATGTCCGGGTCGTTCGCCCCTTGCCGTGCCGGCAGAGAGGCTGTGGTCAGGCCCCGCGTCCCTGGTCAGGCTCCGGTGTCTCGCAAGGCCATCAGCACTCTCGGCCCGGAGTATATCTGTTTGTCGACACTATGTCGGAATTCAGCTATCACCAAGGCCGGCGAAGAGGTGGATCGCGTTTCCGTCCGGATCGTGAACGGTGGCGTAGCGTTGACCCCAGAAGGCATCCCACGGAGCGAGGGCCGATTCGTAGCCTGCATCGACGAGGCGGCGGAACGTTGCGTCCACCTCGGTGGGATCGTCACAGAGGAACGCAAAAGCGATGGGACCCGGTCTCGCCGGCGGAGTCCAGTTGCTGTCGAAACTCCGGACCATGTCCTCGGTGTCGAACATCAAACGCGTACCGCCTGGCAACGCAGCTTCGACGTGTCCTTCGCTACCGGCCTCTTCCGGGATATCCAGACCGAGCAGCCGATAGAAGGTGAGTGTGGCCGCCATGTCCTTTACAACCATGCCGATTGCGTCGAAACGTGGGGCCATGTCTTCCTCCCTTGTCAATCGGCGAGCGTGCCGATTACAGCGTTGGTGATCTTCGATGCCGAGAGCCTGTGTTCATCGTATAGGTCGGCGATGACGCCTGTCGCTGCGAAGGTGACTGGACCGAGTGCGTTCACCTTTGCGTCGAAGACAGATCCAAGCCAGGCCATCGTATGGGGGACCCATCGTGGACGGTGACGATCCGAGCATGGCGCAAGGGCTCGGTCCTGTTCGAGCGACGCTACCACTTCCGTTCTCGTGTGAGTAGGTTGGCCATGCGCCCGTCGACTCACGCCAGAGCGAGGAGAGGTCATGTTTCCAGGGGTTGATCTGCAGACCGTCCCTGCACTCACCGAGGAACAGATGAGAGAGGTCGACCGTGTGATGATCGAGGATCTCGGGATCCTTCTCGTCCAGATGATGGAGAACGCGGGGAGGAACCTCGCCGAACTCGCCATCCGCCGGTTTGCTCCGTTGTCGGTAACCGTGCTGGCAGGGACAGGAGGAAACGGGGGCGGTGGCCTGGTGGCGGCGCGCCATCTCGCCAATCGGGGGAGCAACGTCAGCGTGGTGATCACGACGGCGCCGGACCGCCTGGGCGACGTACCGAGGATCCAGCATGAGATCCTGCGAAGGATGGATGTGAGATTCGAGGCCGATCCGCCTGATGCAGATCTCGTCATCGACGCCCTGATCGGCTACAGCCTCCGGGGCGATCCGAGGGGCAGAACCGCCGAACTGATTCGGTGGGCGAAGGGACGGCCCGTGCTGTCGCTGGACACGCCGAGCGGGTTGAACGTGACGAGTGGTGAAGCAGGCGAGCCATGCATCCCTGCGACCGCCACCATGACGCTGGCGCTCCCGAAAGTCGGGTTGCTCGAGGCACCGCAGGTGGGTGAGCTCTATCTCGCCGACATCTCGGTTCCGGCGGGTGTGTACGCGACGATGGGCCTTCGGGTGCCTGTGCCGTTCCGTGAGGGAACGATCGTTCGCCTCCAACAGTCTGCCGGGTGATTCCAGTACCTGGTACCTCGTGTTTCGTGTTTCCTATCGCGACTTCAGGTCGATGCAAGACCGCGGGGTGAGCGTGGCGGCCGTTGCTGTCGGCTTCGAAGGGTCGGAAGACGCAGCGGGTCGATTCAGATCACACCCGCCCAATCCGAGAAAGCGGTCGGGTTGGGCTGTGTCGATGAGCGATGCACGGCCGCCGAGATGCGTGCCATGGAGTGCTCGGCGGGCTCCTAAGTCGTCGGGGAGAGAAACACCACCGGTATCTCTCGGTCCGTCCGGGACTGGTAGGCGATATACCCGGCGTGGGCGTCGGTGATCCTCGGCCACCACGAAGAGCGCTCCTCGGGTGTTGCCGTTCGTGCCGACACGTCGAAGGTCTGCCCTCCGGGAAGCTCGACGGTCGCGCGGGAAGTAGTCATGAGATTCTCGTACCAATCTGGATTGGCGGGCCGTCCGCCCCACGAAGCGATGACGACCAGCGCGGTGGCGCTGCGCAGATACAGCAGCGGCACAGTGTGGAGACGGCCACTCTTTCGACCTCTGGTCGTGAGCAGCAGGATGTCGTTGTGCACCAGCCTGCGTCCCATCCGGCCTCGCGTTACACGGAATGCGGCGGCGTGAACAGCGGAGAGGTACTTGGCGGTTCGGTCGCGCATCAACACATTGTGCCACTGTCTCGACGAAGAGCGGATGGTGGACACACTGGTACGCTGCACCCCGATGCGACTGGTGATCGCACGGTGCAGCGTCGACTATGAGGGACGGCTCACCGCCCACCTTCCCTCAGCGACTCGACTCGTCATGGTCAAGGCCGACGGGTGTGTCGCCGTTCATGCCGACGGCGGTGCCTACAAGCCGCTCAACTGGATGAATGCTCCCAACTTCATTCAAGAGACCGACGGCATGTGGACGGTCACCAACCCGAAGGGGGAGCGTCTCGTTATCACGTTCGAGGAGATCTTCTCGGACCAGGACTTCGAGATGGGCGCGGATCCCGGTCTGGAGAAGGATGGTGTGGAACGTCACCTTCAGGTCTTGCTCGCAGAGCGCCCCTGGGTTCTGGAAGAGGGGCTGGTGTTGATCCGTCGGGAGTACCCAACCGACATCGGGCCCGTCGACCTGCTGTGCTCGGATCGAGAGGGGAACGCCGTGGCGGTGGAGATCAAGCGAAGGGGGGAGATCGACGGGGTCGAGCAACTCGTTCGGTACTTGGAACGCCTTCGCCGCGACAAGCGACTCGGGGAAGTCCGAGGAATCTTCGCGGCGCAGGTCGTCAAGCCGCAGGCGAAGGTTCTGGCCGAGGCGCGAGGGGTTGTGACCGTCGAGGTCGATTACGACGAACTGCGCGGGCTCGAATCGGATCGGCCAACATTGTTCTGATGGTCGATGTGATCCTCTTCCATCCTGAGATTCCGCCGAACACGGGCAATCTGATGCGTCTGAGCGCCAATACCGGGGTTCGCCTGCACTTGGTCGAGCCACTCGGGTTTACCCTCGACGAGCGGCGTCTGCGCAGGGCGGGGCTCGACTATCGGGAATGGGCCCGCGTCGATGTCCACGAGAGCCTGGAGGCGTGTCTTGCTGCCGTCGAACCGCACCGACTGCTCGCCTACTCGGGTGTAGGGAAGCTCCGGTACTCCGATGTGGTCTACCGGGACGACGACGCACTGCTGTTCGGACCCGAGTCGGTCGGACTGCCCGACGAGGTGCTCGATCGGGCGGACGAGGTGCTGCGGATCCCGATGCTGCCCGACCGCAGAAGCCTCAATCTCGCAAACGCCGCGTCGATCGTCGTGTACGAAGCATGGCGTCAGGGCGGCTTCCCGGGATCGGTGTAGGGCGGGCTGGGCTCGTGTTGTGTGTTCCGTGTTTCGTACTCGGTGCTTCCTATCACTACCTCAGATCGCTGGGAGACCGTGGGGCGGGCGAAGCGGCTCTGGCTGGGAGCTGGGGAGACTGGCTGCTGGGAGCCGGCGGTTCACTGCTTCGCCAGTAACTCCAGGACAATGGCTTCGGCCAGGACCGAGCGCCGGAGTTCTTCGAGATCGAGACTCTCGTCTGGCGCATGAATCCGGCTTTCCGGCTCCTGTGCGCCGGTGAGCACGATCGTTGCTCCGGGATAGGTCTCCGAGAACGCCGCGACGAACGGAATCGAGCCACCGACACCCATGTTCACCGGTTCGGTGCCCCAGGCCTCGCGCATGGCAGCGCGGAATATCTCGAAGCGAGGACCCTCCGTTGCGAGAGCGAATGCCTCGCCTGAAGCGCCCGGAGTGACGGTCACCTGGGCGCCCCACGGTACGTGCGATTCCAGATGATTCACCAGTGTCTTCATGGCGTAGGGCGGATTCTGACCTGGAGCGAGACGCATGCTCACCTTCGCTCGTGCGACCGGAACGAGAGCGTTGATCGCCTCGGCGACCGGCGGTGCGTCGATGGCGAGAATGGAGATCGACGGCATGGTCCACAGTCGTGACGTGATGCTGCCCTCTCCGATCAACTCGAGGCCATCGACCACACCTGCCTGTGCGCGGAATTCCGCTTCGGTGAGATCGAGCGGGTCGGCGGTATCGGACGATACGAGGTCCGGGATGGCAACGTTCCCTTGCTCATCATGCAAGGTGGCGAGCGTGCGAGCGAGAATGGTGAGAGCGTCGGGGACCGGTCCGCCGAACTCGCCGCTGTGCAGCGCATGATCGGCTGTGCGTATCTCGATGACACAGTCGACAAGGCCGCGAAGCGAAGTGGTGAGGGCCGGCACGCCGACCTTCCAGTTTCCCGAGTCGCCGATCACGATCACATCGGCGCTAAACAGTTGCTGGTGTTCGTGCAGGAAATCCTCGAGGTGCAGCGAGCCGATTTCCTCTTCGCCCTCGATGATCACTTTGACTCCAACCGGCGGCTTTCCCTCATGGGCGAGCATCGCTCCCACGTGCATGAGCACACCCGACTTGTCGTCTGCGATACCTCGGCCGTAGATGCGCCCGTCACGCTCGGCAGGCTCGAAGGGGGGGGACGTCCACTCGCGTTCGTCTCCGGGCGGCTGCACGTCATGGTGGGCATACAGCAGCACGGTGGGCGCACCCGCCGGGGCCGGATAGTGGGCGAAGACGGCAGGATGGGCGCCTTCGGACTCCAGAAGTCGCACCTCGGGGAAGCCGGCGTCCCGAAGGAGACCTGCGACGACTTCGGCCGAAGCGCGAACATTGTCCGGATCGAAACCGGGTGCGCTCACGGAGGGGACGGCGGTGAGGTCCTCGAGGCCCTGACGGATCGTGTCGAACTGCTGATCAACTGCTGCACGAAGTTTCTCGTATGTCATGTGAGAAGGGTACTGCGACAGAGGTTCGGCTCACGAAGCGACGAGAAGCGGAATTCTCAGCTCCGCCTCTGTGACTCCGCCGTGGTGGCCGACCATCGTGTCGACAGTCCCATAGGGAACCAGAGCGTATCCATCGTCGGCGATCAGGAGGCCGTCCGGCAGCCGCTCGGTGAATCGCGGATGGTAGGGCTCAGGACCCCAGATCCCTTCGAGCTGCGAAACGGCGACCCATGTGGCGGGGAGCGATCGAGCAAGGTCGGCCCCTGCCGTCGGTGGGCCCGAGACATAGACCACTCGATTGTCACCATACAGGATCAGGTCATCGAGTTGCGGGAGGGCGATGCGGCGGTCGTCAGCGATGTCGACATGTCCGTGATCGGCAGTCCCGACGGCTGCGACCCCTTCAGGAAGCCGGGAGATGATGTCGCTCCAGATCTCGGAGACATGGCGAACGGCATCGGCATAGAGGCCGGAACCTTGTCCGCCTGCGTGCCCGGCGGCATCCACATGTGGCAGGTAGACGAGTGCCAGCGTGCCGGGCGTCCGCACGGCATCGAGGGCTACATCGATCTCTGAATCTGCGACTCCCACTACGGTCGACCCGCGGTAGAGCACACGATCGAGAGGGCTATCGAGGAATGCCTCGGGCTCTGTTGCGACGACTCGGCGACCGGCGTGAGCGAGCCGCTCGGACAGATTCGGCGCGGGAAGAAACGCCACAGGATCGAGATCACAGGCCTTCCCATCATCCAGGTACCAGTAGATGGTGTTCAGCACGGACGTGTTCAGGCGGAGCTGGTAGGCGATCAGACCGTGTTGCGAAGGTGGGAGTCCGGTGGCGAGTGTGGAAGTGTTCACGGTGGTCTGGGTGGAAAAGGAGGCGTCCAGACTTCCAACACGCGACGCGAGAAGCGCCTTGGCGCCGGAATGTTCGAGCTGAGCGTCGCCAAGGCCGTCGAACAGCACGAATATGTAGCTCAGTGCCTCGGGGACGGTCGAGGCGAGGTGTCGGGACAGCCCGGGTGAAGGCGCCGTACCGGTGAGCCTCTGCTCGATCTCTGCAACGAGGTTGACGAGCCCGCCGCCCTGATAATCGGGGAATCGCATCAGCAGAGACTACAAACCGTGGACAGGGGTAGCATTATTGGCGAACAGATGCTCGGGGGTCAGCGTGCATCCACTTCTCGACTCAACACCCGAAAGCTGGCGTCGTGATGCCTCGTGCGTCGGCATGGAACCAGGCGTTTTCTTTCCTGGAGAAGATGTGTCATCGGAGCGTGCCCTGGCGGTCTGTGGGGGCTGCCCGGTGCGCGACGAATGCCTGTCGTACGCCTTCGAGTTCCACATGACATCAGGGATCTGGGGCGGCATGAGCGCCGCCGGCCGGCGGGAGCTTCGTAGGGTCGGGAAAGCGCGACGAGCCGGATGACGTGAGCACACACCGGCGAGTTACGGCGCCGTTCCGAGGCTGGGCAGACTCTCATTCTCCATGCGGTACCGTTCGGGCATGCGATCTGCACGTCCGCCGAGGCGCTCTCTGATGCGTCGACTGCTCGCCGGCAAGGGTGTTCTCGTGTTTCTGGCGTTCGGGTTGGTGCTGTACCTGGCCGTTGCACGGTTTCTCGGTGAGAAGGCCCACCTCCCCCCCGTCGACGGCTGGACCCTGTTGGTCCTGGCCGGCGCTCTGGGCGTGGAGTTCGCGGCGAAGGGCGCATTCGCCGGCATGTTCAAGGTCGCCGTGCGGGCGGGAGGGCTCCGCCTGCATTTCCGTGATGCAGTGCGTGCCGCCCTCGTCGCGAGTGGGGTTGCACGCTTGGTCCCGGCAGGAGGCGCGTTCACTCCCGCGGCGATGGCGTGGACGGTTCGTGACGAAGTACCCGGGACGGCCGGTGCGGCACTGCGAACGACGGTGCTCACCTATGGAGGGTTGCTCCTGGGCACCGGCGGCGCGATTCTCTGGGCTCGTGCAGCGGGGCTTGGCGTGGCGCTCAATGCCGGTGTCGTGACAATCGGGATCTCGGGTGTCGCTGCCGGTGTCCTTCTGCTCAGCGGGCCTCGTTGGATGGGCTCGATCACGCGCCGGTTGCCCGAGCGCTTTCGCCGCCTCATTGGACCGACTGCGGTCGACCGCCGGGTGACACCGCTCGAAGTCGGCTTCCTGATACTGCGTCTAGGTGCCGAGGCCGGTTCGATGATTCTTGCGCTGAGCGCCTTTGGCATCGACCTCTCCCCGGTTCGGGGTTTCGTCGTGTATGGAGTTGCCCACCTCGTCGGTGGCCTTCCCGGATCTCCCGGAGGCCTCGGCGTGATCGAAGCCGGACTCGTTGGAGTTCTCGCACTGCTCGGGGTGGCCCCCTCGGTGAGCCTTGGCCCGATCCTCGTCTACAGGGTCATCGCCTACTGGATCCCGGCGGGAGTCGGGATCTTCGCCGGTGCCCATACGTGGATCTCACAGGAAGGGACTGTACGAGTGGAGAGCGAAGACCGACCGCCCGTAGAGTAGGTCCATGCAACATGACAAAGGAGTCGGCATGGACTTCGAACCGTCCGAAGAGCATCAGGCCTTCCGGAAGGTCATTCGGGAGTTCGCAGAGCAGGAGATCGCCCCGTACGCCGAGGAGTGGGATCGAAACCACTCGTTTCCGCTCGACGTCGTTCGCAAGATGGGCGACCTGGGACTGTTCGGTCTGGTCTTTCCCGAGGAATACGGCGGTGCAGATGCAGACTTCACGACGCTGTGCATCGCGATCGAGGAGTTGGCGAGGGTCGACCAGTCGGTTGCGATCACGTTGGAAGCCGCAGTGGGATTGGGTGCGAACCCCATCTTCCAGTTTGGAACCGATGAGCAGAAGCGCCGTTGGCTCCCCGACCTCGTGGCAGGGACGGCCCTTGCAGGGTTCGGTCTGACCGAGCCGGATGCCGGATCGGATGCCGGCGGTACCCGGACAAAGGCCGTGCTCGATGGGGACGAGTGGGTGATCAACGGCACGAAGTCCTTCATCACCAATTCCGGGACTCCGATCACCTCGCTCGTCACGGTGACGGCGAAGACGGGGCCCGACGAGATCAGTTCGATCATCGTGCCTGCGGGAACACCGGGGTTTACGGTCGACCCTGCCTACGACAAGATGGGGTGGAGGGCTTCGGACACCCACGGTCTGACCTTCGTGGACTGTCGGGTTCCGGCGGAGAACCTGCTGGGGGAGCGAGGGAAGGGATTCCGGCAGTTCCTGCACATCCTCGACGACGGCCGGATCGCGATCGCTGCCATGTCGGTCGGCGTTGCCCAAGGATGTCTGGACCTGGCGAGCGCATACGCGAAAGATCGCGAGGCGTTCGGGCGTCCAATCGGTGCGAATCAGGCGGTGGCGTTCAAGCTCGCCGACATGGCGGTTGCGGTGGAGGCGTCCCGGCTGCTGACCTACAAGGCAGCGTGGATGAAGGATGCCGGCCGTTCGTACCGCATGGCCGCAGCCATGGCGAAGCTCTACGCGAGCGAAGCCGCCGTGTCGGCGACGCGTGAGGCGGTGCAGATATTCGGGGGTGCCGGGTACATGGACGAATCCCCGGTGTCCCGGTTCTATCGCGACGCCAAAGTGCTCGAGATCGGCGAGGGAACGAGCGAGATCCAGCGACTCGTGATCTCGAGGACGCTCGGTCTGCCGGTGCGCTGAACCTGGAGGCGGAAGGAAGCACCGTTCTCCGGATCGGCGCCATTGCGGTAGCGCTCCAGGTGTGCGAACCTTGGAGCGCATGGCTGTCATCGACATCGACGGGTTCGTGGCCGGTGAGAAGATGCATGCGATCGAGCATGGCTTCCATGTGCACGACGAGCGTCATTTCATTGAAACGTATTCACTCGGCCAGCAGTGGGAAGTGGACCTGCACCCGGAGAACGCCTGCGGAGGCCCGCTCGATCTCCACATGGCGCTGGAGGTCGATCCTCGGGTCGTGCTTGCCTTCGAGGACAGGGTGTTGCAGGACGAAACAGAACCCGAAGATGTCTTCCATCTTCCGTTGCACTTCAACTGGGTGTTGCCTCCGCTTCCTTCCCCGCCGGATCTCCTCGTGTTGGCCACCGAACTCGCCGGAGTCGCCGGAACGGTGCTTCCTGTCGAAGTGTCGGCTATCGATTCGTTCGCGTCGGTGACCGATGCTCCTCAGCGGAGTCTTGCGATCACCGGAAAGGTGGAGGTGTCTGTTCGCGACATCTATATCGCCCAGGTACATCTGTGTGATGTTCTCGATCGCTGCAAGGAGATCAGCGAGTTCCTCCTCGAGCAGGCACCGGATTGGCTCTCGGCCTGAGGGAACCTGGCGATTCCCGGCATCGTGTGATGGCGGTGTCTAGGCTGCTCTGCGCAGCCTACCGGACAGCATCGTGCAGAGACTCACCGCGGTCATAGACAAGATCAACGACGCGTTTGGCATGTTCGCGGGATGGCTTACGGCGGTGCTTGTTCTCGTAGTGGTCTTTGACGTCGTGACACGCTACGTCTTCAACTTCTCAATCGTTGCGATGCAGGAAGGCGAGTGGCATGTCTACTCACTCATCTTCCTGCTCGGGGCAGGATGGGCGCTCAAAGAGGATCGCCACGTCCGTGTCGACATTTTCTACACGAACCAGTCTCCAAGAGTCAAAGCTTGGATCAACATCATAGGGACCCTCATTTTCCTGCTTCCGTTCTCTGCCCTTGCGTTCTTCTCCTCGGTTCCCTACTTCGAAGCCTCACTGAGAACGCACGAGGGCTCACCGGATCCGGGCGGTCTTCCGGGCCGGTGGGTGCTCAAGGGCGCGATCCTGCTCGGGTTCTTGCTTCTGTTCCTGCAGGGAATCGCCGAGTTGATCAAAGCTGCGCGCTTTCTGGCGGGGAAGAACCCCGAATACGCGGAGAAGGTCGGATGAGTCGGAGCGTGGCGTAGGCATGGAAGGAATCATTCTTTTCGCTGCCGCCATGGTCCTCCTGGTTCTCGGCTTTCCGGTGGCGTTCAGCCTTGGCGGGCTTTCACTATCGGTCATGTTCCTCGTCGGCTCGGATTTTCTCGGTCTCTACCCGAGTCGAGTGTTCGGTGTGATGCACAACACGCTGCTCATGGCGGTTCCGCTGTTCGTGTTCATGGGTGTGATGCTGGAGCGGTCGGGGCTTGCCGAGGAACTGCTCGAGACGATGGCGCTGTTGTTCGGTCGGATCAAGGGTGGACTGGCGATATCGGTGGTGGTCGTCGGTGCGATGCTCGCCGCCTCGACCGGAATCGTCGGTGCGACCGTTGTGACGATGGGTCTGCTCAGCCTTCCGACGATGCTGAAGCGCGAATACAGCCCCGCAGTGGCAACCGGCACGATCTCGGCCTCGGGAACGCTGGGTCAGATCATCCCTCCGAGCATCGTGCTCGTTCTTCTGGGGTCGGTGTTGAACGTATCCATCGGGGAGATCTTCTTCGCCGCAATGATCCCTGGCTTCATCCTGGCGGGCCTGTACGTCCTGTACCTCTACGTGCTCGGACGGGTTCGTCCCGACCTGGCGCCGTCGATGCCTGAGGCGGATCTGGCCCATTTTCACGGACGGGTGGCGGTCGTCCAGACGTTCACTTCCCTCGTTCCACCGCTCCTTCTCATCTTGGCCGTGCTGGGCTCGATCTTCTTCGGTGTGGCGTCGCCGACGGAAGCCGCGGCGGTTGGAGCCGTCGGAGCATCGCTGCTGACGGTGGCGCGTGGCAAGTTCACCAGGGCCACGGTCAAGGCTGCCATGACCGAGACGCTGGGTCTGACCGCCATGGTGTTCACGATCCTGCTCGGTGCCACCGCGTTCGGACTCGCGTTCCGAGCGCTCCACGGGGATCTGTATCTGCAAGAGGTGATCAGGGACGCCAACTTGGGTGAGATGGCGTTTCTGCTGATGTTCCTTGGTGTGATCTTCATTGCCGGGTTCTTCATCGACTTCATCGAGATCACGTTCATTCACGTCCCGGTCGCAGCACCGATTTTCCATGCGCTCGGGGTCGACATGGTCTGGCTCGGCGTCCTGATCGCCATCAACCTGCAGACATCGTTCCTCACGCCGCCGTTTGGGTTCTCGTTGTTCTACTTGAAGGGTGTTGCTCCACCGGAGATCAAGACGACACACATATACAAGGGCATTATTCCGTTCGTCATCATCCAGGTTGTTGGACTCGCGTTGGTGATCTTGTTTCCCGAACTGGCGCTCTG
>JAACED010000058.1 GCA_011682695.1 Gammaproteobacteria bacterium | reverse complement strand
CGCAACCGTCACCGACTGACCGGTGGCGCGGCATGGCAGCCGACCGCTGTCCGTGCCATCCTCGACAATCCCCGCTACACCGGATACCAGGTATGGAACCGGCAACGACGCGACGAGGTGCTCATCAATGTGCACGACGTCGGCCTGGGTTACGAGACCCGCATGCGCCGTAACGATCCGACCGAATGGATCTGGTCGAACGAACCGTCCCATGAGCCACTCATCACCCGTCAGCAATACGACGAAGTCCAGGAGCGGTTCCACAAGAACCGACGTACCTCTACCCGCCAAACCAAGACGGGCAGGCGTTACCTGCTGGCTGGCCGTATACGCTGCGGCCAGTGTGGCCGGCGTATGGAAGGCGCCTGGAACCACGACCGTCCCTACTACCGCTGCCAGGTGCACCGCAACGACAAGGTCGATCGCAATGGGCATGCCGCCACGATCTATGTGAGGGAAGAAGCGTTACTTCCCGGCCTCGACGAATGGCTCGGAGAACTCTTCGACACCGGACACCTCGACGACACATGCCGGGCCCTCGCTCAAGCCGCCCAACCCGACCCCGACGACCAAGCCCGACACGACAAGATCCGGAAACGGATCACCAAGCTCGACCGTGAACTCGACGGCTACCGCAGCATCGTCCGCAACGAACCCGAAGCAGCAGCAACCGTGGAACGCTGGATCGCTGAGACCACTCAGGAACGCCGGCGCCTCGAAACATTCCTCGGCGTCAAAGCGTCCACCCGACTCACCAAAGACGACATCAAAGCTCTGGTGGCCAGCCTGCGAGACATCACCGCGACACTCGCTGACGCAGACCCCACAGACAAAGCCGCCGTCTACGAAGAGATGGGAATCGACGTCACCTACCACCAAGACGGCCAGGTTCTCGTCGAGTCCAGACCCCGTGTAGTTAGCGATGGTGTCGGAGGGGGGACTTGAACCCCCACGTCCTATTCGGACACTAGGCCCTCAACCTAGCGCGTCTGCCTATTCCGCCACTCCGACGTGGACACGTGAGTATACCGTTGCGTGATCAGCCGAAAATGAATGTCAACGTGACCGTCGTGAACGTGAAGATGATCGCCGCGCCCACCGTGAGCCGGTCGAGGTTGCGCTCGACGATGGTGGAACCCGACATTGCGGAAGGGCCCATCCCGCCACCGAACATGTCGGAGAGGCCGCCGCCTCGCCCGGCATGCAGCAGGATGAACACCACGAGGGCGAGCGACACGATCACGTGGATGACGACGGTGACGACAGTAAAGGCTTGCATGGATTCTCCAGGTCTGAGCGACACGGCCGTGTCGCGGCGGTAAGTATGCCGGGATCGTCGGCCTTAGGTCAAGTCTGCGGCGGGCTCAACCAGCCTGCTTCGCCACGGCTTCGGCGGCACGCTTGGCTGCCTCGGGGTCTCCGAGGTAGAAACTGTCGACTTTCTGGACGTTCTCGTCAAGCCGGTACACCAGTGGTATCCCCGTCGGAATGTTGAGTGCCGCGATCTCCTGGTCGGAGATCCGGTCCAGATGCTTCACGAGGGCACGCAGGCTGTTGCCGTGCGCAACGACGAGCACCAGAT
Source organism: Gammaproteobacteria bacterium (assembly GCA_011682695.1). Taxonomy (NCBI): domain Bacteria; kingdom Pseudomonadati; phylum Pseudomonadota; class Gammaproteobacteria; species Gammaproteobacteria bacterium. The sequence continues at coordinate 11,969 of JAACED010000058.1, read as the reverse complement.
CGCCTGCTCGCAGGTCGGGGACGATCTGATCGGACCAGTACGGCATCATCCGATCAACAACATCCTTGAGGCACTCCGTCGCCGGTAGTACCTCCGGAGCCAGCGCCGCATACCTCCGATCGTGCGAGGGGTGCCGCTTGTCGTCGAGATCGAGTGGCGGAGGCGGAACATCGTAGGAACGTCGCCACTGGAACACCTGGTCCTTGCCGAGGCGTTCCGACGTCTCTTTCTTGTTCAAGCCCTGCAACGACCCGTAGTGGCGCTCGTTGAGCCGCCAGTGTCGCTTCACCGGAAGCCATGACAGGCCCATTTCATCCAACGTGATGTTGGCCGTTTGGATGGCGCGTCGCAGCAGCGACGTATGCACGACGTCGAAGGCGTAGCCCTCTTCGGCCATCAGCTTCCCGGCGGCGACCGCCTCGGCGGTGCCCTTGTCGGAGAGGGGCACGTCGGTCCAGCCGGTGAACTTGTTCTCTTTGTTCCAGGTGCTCTCGCCGTGGCGGAGGAGCACGAGGGTGTACGGTGCGTTCATATCGGTCCTCATCTGATCTGCGGTGGCCATCGGCTCACACCCAATACCGCACAACTGCTGCGAACTTGTCCGGATCGAGAGAAGCGCCTCCGACCAGTCCGCCGTCGATATCCTTCTTTGCCATCAGCGCAGCGATGTTCCCAGGGTTGACCGAACCTCCGTAGAGAATCCGGGTTTCGTCGGCAGCGTCGCCCCACCGCCGGCGGAGGTTGGCACGGATGAGCCCGACCATCTCCTGGGCGTCCTCGGGTGCTGCAGTGCGGCCGGTTCCGATCGCCCAAATCGGCTCGTAGGCGACCACCGCTCCTGCGACCTGCTCGGCTGTCAGTCCGTGAAGACTTCCCGGAACCTGTGTGGCAACTCGATCGGAGGCCAGCCCCGCCTCACGCTCTGCGAGCGTTTCCCCGACGCACACAATCGGAGTCATACCGTGCGCGAGAACGGCTTTCACTTTGCGGTTCACCACCTCGTCCGTCTCACCGAAGAGTTGACGGCGTTCCGAATGTCCGACGATCACGAACCGCACGAAGAGCTTCTCGAGCATTCCGGGAGCGATCTCTCCCGTGAACGCCCCGGACTCCTCCCAGTGCACATTCTGCGCTGCAAGCAGGATCTGCATGTGGTCGGCTTCGATGACAGTCTGCACAGACCGCAACGACGTGAACGGTGGAGCGATAGCGACGTCGACGCGATCGAAGTCTCTCGGGTCCAGCCGGTAGTGCAGCTTCTGGGTCATCTGGATCGCCTCCAGATGTGTCGCATGCATCTTCCAGTTGCCGACAATCAGATTCTTACGAGCCATCAGCCCACCTCTCGAGTACCGCTACTCCCGGTAGCGTCTTTCCTTCCAACATCTCCAAGCCGGCGCCGCCTCCCGTCGACAGGTGTGACACCGTGTCGGCCAATCCGAGCAGGCGCATCGCCGCGACCGAATCCCCACCGCCGACCACACTGAAGCCTTCAAAGTCGCTGAGCGAGCGAGCGACCTGCTCGGTGCCGGCTCGGAAACGTTCCCACTCGAATACGCCCATCGGTCCGTTCCAGAACACGCTGCGTGATCCGTGGATGACAGCAGTGAACCGCTCGGCCGTCTTGGGGCCGATGTCCAGTCCCATCCAATCGTCTGGGATCTCGTCGCGATCGACGGTCTTGGCTTGCGCATCGCCGGCAAATCGGTCGGCGACAATGAGGTCCTGGGGGAGGCTGATCCGGTCGCCATACGGCGAGGCAAGCACCTCGCTGACCTCTTCGAGGCGGTCCTCTTCGAACAGGGACTTCCCAATCTCGTATCCCTCGGCAGCAAGAAGGGTGAAGCACATCCCGCCACCGATGAGCATCATGTCCACCTTCGGCAACAGGGAGCGGATCACGCCCAGCTTGTCGGACACCTTCGCCCCACCGAGCACCACCGTGAAGGGACGTTCCGGCGCTTCGAGCAACCTGGTCAGCGCTTCGACTTCTTCGACCAACAACGGCCCTGCCACCGAGCGCAGGCGCTCCGCAACTCCGACGGTCGACGCGTGGGCTCGGTGTGCCGACCCGAAGGCGTCGAGAACGAACAGGTCGGCGAGCCGGGCCAGACCGTCGGCCAGAGCGGGGTCATTGCTGGTTTCGCCCGGTTCGAACCGAGTGTTCTCCAAAAGGATTACGTCACCGGCGCCGGCCCGTGCGACGGCAGCCTCCACAACGGGTCCGACGACGGCGTCGAGCTTGTCGATGGCGAAGCCGCCCAGCGCTGACATCCGTTCTGCGACCGGGTCCATGGTCAGTCCTGGGTCTCTGTGCTTCGGGCGCCCAAGATGGCTGCACACCACGACGACGGCACCTGCATCACGCAAGCGCTCGATCGTTGGCAGGCTGGCCCGAATCCGGAAGTCGTCTGTGACCTCACCGTCACTGATCGGCACGTTCAAATCTGAACGTACGAGGACGCGGCGTCCTGCGACGTCTACGTCGTCCAGTGTCAGGAATTTCGCCATGGTTTCCTCCTCAGACCAGTCCGCCGAGTGTCGTTCCCAGTTTGATCGCATCGTGCTGTGGCCAGTCAGACTCGAGATCGGCGACATCACACTCGGCGATCTCCCACCCGAGCGTGCCGATTTCCTCGGCCGGGTAGAGCAACTGACGGACCGGGCCAGGTACTTGGAGGGGGCCCTGGTGAGCGACGATAACACCGGTCCTGGTAAGTCCCGTCATCTCATGTAGGGCTTTCAGATGGTCGATTCCGTCGAGGCCCAGCGTCTCCCCATCCTGGGTGATGAGGTTGCCCACAAAGATGAGGCGTCCGGATCCGTGTTCGATCGCTTCGACGATCCCGGGCACCAACAACGCCGAGATCACCGATGTGAACAGGCTCCCAGGACCAAGGATCAGCTGATCCGCGTTGTGGATCGCCCTGAGCGCCTCGACGCTGGCCGGTTCATCGTCCGGTTTCAACTGGAGTTCAGTGATTGTCCCCCGCGTTCGGGTAATGGCTGCCTGCCCATCGATCCATCGACCGTCGATCTTGGCCCGCAGCCGCAGCGAGCGAGACGCCGCCGGGATGACCTCTCCGCGGCACCCCAGCAAGCTGCCCGCGACGCGTACGGCGGTCGGGAAGTCGCCCTCAAAGATGTCCTGCAGCGCAGCGAGCATCAGGTTGCCCAGCGAATGGCCGGCCACATCGGTTGCCTCGAAGCGGTAGGAGAACAGCTCACGCCAGATCGACGGTTCCGGGCTCAACGCCAGAAGGCATTTCCTGATGTCGCCCGGCGGAGGAATCGGCAGGCTGCTGGTCAGGCGTCCCGATGATCCGCCGTCATCTGCCACGGTGACGACCGCAGCGATCTCTCCTGCGTACACCTGCACGGCTTCGAGTACCTGAGCGAGACCGTGTCCACCACCTATTGCGACGACGTTGGGTCCTTGGATATCGAGTCCGAGAGGGTCGAGTGCCACCTCCGGAAGGGTCATCGCTCGACATCCCTGTGTCGTACGGTCGCCTGGACGCCCCGGCCGTCCAGCCATCGGGCGAGCGCCTCGGCGATTGCGACAGAACGGTGCCTTCCGCCAGTGCAGCCGACACCGATACTCAGATATGACTTGCCCTCGTGACGGAACCTGGGCATCAGGAAGTCGATGAGTCCTTCGACTCGTTGGAGGAACTCCTGTGCATCGTGATCATCGAGGACATAGTCGCTCACTGCGGAGTCCCGTCCGGTGAGGGGACGAAGGTTCTCTTGCCAGTACGGATTCGGGAGGAAGCGAACGTCGAACAGCAGGTCGGCATCCCGCGGGGCGCCGTACTTGAAGCCGAACGACGATATGGCGACACGCATCGGGCGCTCAGGACGCGCCTCCTCAAACTGCTCTTCGAGGCGGCGTCTCAGTTCGTGGACGTTCGTTTCGGTCGTATCGATCACGAAGTCGGCTTCGGCTCGCAGTTCGGCAAGGAGCTCACGTTCAGCTGCAATCGATTCGCTCAGTGTTCCCGCTGCGACCGGGTGAGGACGCCGATTCTCCTCGAAACGGCGGATCAGCGCCTCGTCGGTGGCGTCGAGGAACAGCAGTGACGGCTCGACACCCTCACGTTCGAGGTTGTCGATCGTTTTGTTGATCTCGTCCATCGGATAACCGCCGCGAGCATCGACGACCACGGCCAGTCGGCGAGGCACTTCGGCGAGGTCGTTGTAGCGAACGACATCGCCGATGAGCGACGGAGGAAGGTTGTCCACGACGAGGTACCCGAGATCCTCGAGCACTTTCGCGGCCGTGGAACGGCCGGCACCGGACATGCCGGTGACGGCGAGAACGCGGGGGCGCCTAACCAGCGGTGGCCTCCATTTCCAGCATGGCACGTTTCAGGTCCGAGCCTCCCCCATAGTGGCCCACGCCTCCAGAGGAAGGTACGACACGGTGGCACGGAATGATCGGTGCGAATGGGTTGCGGGCCATCGCTTGCCCGACGGCGCGTGCCCCGCCTGGACAGCCGGCGGCATCCGCGACGTCGCCATACGTCATGACCTTCCCGGGCAGGATCGCCGAAACGACCTGATAGACCGCACGAAGGAATGGAGTGTGGGCACGAGCGGCAAGGTCAGGATCGGGGTGCCAGGCGGTCGGGTCGCCATTGAAGTATCGGCCCAACCATGCCCCCAGCCGCTCGACCTCGGGTGGAGGGTCGGAGCTGATCGGTGTGTCCGGCGGAGTGCCGCCGGGAAGGATCGTTTCGACGATCGTGTCTCCTTCGAAGACGATCCAGCCGGTCCCAAAGCCGGTTTCGTACGCGAGTCTCATCGCTGCTCCTGTCCGTGTAATGCAGCATACAAGTCGGCGGCCACCTGTCGGGGTACCACTTTGGCCAACGTGTCGACGTCGGCGCTTCGCATCTTCTTCAGCGACCCGAACCTGCGTAGCAGTTGCTTCTTGCGGGTCGGGCCGACGCCGGGGACGTCGTCGAGGGTCGAATCGATCATGGACCGCGACCGCAGCTTGCGGTGATAGCTGATCGCAAACCGGTGCGCTTCATCGCGGACGCGTTGCAGCAGGTGCAATGCCTCTTCGTCTCGCGGAATCCGTATCGGGTCGGCAACGCCGGGCAGGAACACCTCTTCCATCTTCTTGGCGAGCCCGACCACGGGGATGTCGAGGGCGAGGTCCTCGAGGACCCGAACGGCGCGTGACAGTTGCCCGGCGCCCCCGTCGATCAGCACGAGCGACGGCGGGTACGAGAAGCGCCCTCGTTGCTCGACCGCGCATTCACGTTCGGCCAGATAGGCCTCGAAGCGTCGGCGCAGGACTTCTTCCATCGACGCGAAGTCGTCCTGACCCTCGACGGTACGAATCTTGAACCGGCGATAGTCGGAGCGTTTGGGAAGCCCGTCTTCGAGCACCACCATCGAGCCGACCGTGTTGGTACCTTGGATGGTGGAGATGTCATATGCCTCGATACGCAGCGGGGCGTGCGGCAGTCCGAGGGCGTCCTGGAGGCTGCGCAGGGCCCGCGCTCTGGCGTTGTGGTCGGTATGACGGCGCAGGCGGTGGCGGCTGAACGCGTCGGTCGCGTTCGCCCGGGCGGTCTCCATCAGGCGTCGCTTCGAGCCGCGTTGGGGAACTCGCAGGGCGACGCGTGACCCCCGCCTCTTCGACAGCCATCTCTCACGAACGGACTGATCGGGAGGCATCTCCTGTACGAGGATCAGCTTGGGCGGTATCTCTTCTCCGTAGAGATCACGCAGCATCTGTCCGATCAGGTCGGCGTTCGAGACCAGTTCGACTCTGTCGATGATCGTGCCGAGACGCCCGACGACCCTGCCACGCCGAACCCGCAGGACCTGCAGCGAGGCTTCTAGGTCGTCTTCTTCCACGGCGATGACATCGAAGTCTTCGGGCCGGTCGGTGACGACTTCCTGGCGCGCGAGTGCCTTTTCGACGTCTGCAAGGCGGTCACGGTGCCGGGCGGCCTGTTCGTACTCGAGGTTCGCCGCCGCCGTCTCCATCCTCCGTTGAAGGTTCGCGACGATGTCGTCGCTGTGGCCTTCGAGGAAACCCGCGAGACCGTCGACCATCTCCTCGTACGCCCCCGCTGTCACTTCCCCGATGCAAGGGCCCGAGCACTTGTCGATGTGAAACAGGAGGCAGGGACGACCCATGGCCTCGTGTCGCCGATACAGCCCGTCGGAGCAGGTCCGGATGGGGAAGGTCTTGAGGAGCAGGTCGAGGGTCGAACGAATCGCGTAGGCGTGAGCGTAGGGGCCGAAGTACTGGGTGCCCTTCTTGCGTTTGCCTCGCATCACTCTGGCCCGCGGCCATTCATCGCTGCGAGTGATTGCCAGGTATGGATAGGACTTGTCATCTCGCAGCCTGATGTTGAACCGGGGTCGATGTTTCTTGATGAGCGAGTACTCGAGCATCAGCGCTTCGACTTCGTTGGCCGTCACGATCCATTCCACGGACTCGGCTTCATCGACCTTGGAGGCACCCGGGCCGACCTGGCTGAAGTGGTTGACGACACGTTTGCGCAGTGACTTGGCCTTGCCGACGTAGATCACTTGTCCGTGTGGGTCACGAAACAAGTACGCACCGGGAAGGTCCGGGATCTCGGAAGGGCTCGGCCGCTGCATTGTGTCGAGTGTATCGCCCGGCCCGGCTAGGGCTTGCGCCACCGGATGCCAAGCAGGCGGGGAATCTCCGCCTGTCGACCGAGGAAAGGATCATCGCCGGTGACGGATCGCTCGATCAGGTGCTCGAGGATCCAGCCGGCGTCGGCGGCCATGTTGAGAAGCTCGGACAGGGAGCGGTGAAAGAAGGTCACCGCAGCCTCTCCTGCGGGCTCGCTGGTCGTGCCACCGGACAGGTAACTCCCCCACCGCCAGAACAACTCACCGTCGGTTGGGTCGACGACCGGCCCGGACTCGGAAGCCGTCGAGAGGGGGTGATTCATAACCGTTGCGAGGACCCCTGCCTGCCTCGTCACCCGAGAAACTCCCTGGAACATCCCCGGCAGGTCGGCGAGATGTTCAAACACGAGCGATGCGTAGGCACCGTCGAACGACACGGCCCTGGCCCACCCGAGATCAGGGAGTCGGCACTCGACCACGGGTCCCAGCCTTTCAGCGATCACGAGGAGATCGTGGCTCAGGTCGCAGCCAATGACACCCACACCACGAGACTGCATTTCGCTCATGACGCGTCCTTCGCCGCACGCCAGATCGAGCAAGCGAAGACCCGGCCGCGCATCGAGAAGGTCGACGAGCAGGACCTGGACGTCGCTGTCGTACGCTGAATCCGTCCTCAGCTCTTCGAGCCACCATGCCGTGAGATCGTTCCAGTCCATGGCGCAATTGTGACAGCTCGCGGGAGCAGCCATCTGCAAGACTCTCCACATGTCGAGAGGAGCGGAAACCAGCAGGGCGGTTGAACCCCCTGTCGCCATTCCCGGACGCTCCCTGACCGCAGTCGCCGCTGCAGCCGGTATCGGGGCTGGACTGCTGTCACTCCTCATGCGCCCGAGTTACGACGAGTTCTTTTGGCTGGCGATTGCTCGCAAAGCCGCCCTTGGCGGAAGCCTCTACCGGGACGCGATCGACAACAAGACACCCGTCGTCTACGGGCTCAGCTGGCTCCTTGACCGCCTGCCCGGACCGTACGTGACGGCGAGAGCGCTCCTCGTCGGGGCCGCAGTCGGGATCACGACCTACATAGTCGCTCGCATGGCTGGTCGTCATGCCTCGAGGACCCACCCCGCGATGCTGGCGGGAGTTGTTGCCGGCTGCACACTTCTCTTGCAGAACCAGCTCGTGTACACCACGGAACTGATCGCCGTTCCGCTCCTTCTCGTCAGTCTCCTCATGGCGATACGCAAACGCGCAGTGCTTGCCGTCTTGGCTGCCACGTTTGCTGCAGGATTCGATCCCCGAGTTCTCATCCTGCTTCCCGGCATTGTTGTCCTGGTATGGCAAGAGGGCGGGACCACTGCCGGTCGACGGGCACTCGCCTGGACGCTCATCGTGACGGCTCTGGGCGTCGGTACCGTCCTGGCAGTCCCCGATCTTCGATTCGCACTCGTCGAACTGAATCTCGCCTCCAGACCCGTTCCAACCGGTCCGCTTCTTCTTCTGTTTGGTTTCGCAGCCGCTCGCAGCATCCTTCCGTTGGCTGCACTCCTCTACCTATTCCACCCTGCAGACATGTGGTCTCGATTGCGCACCGCGGATTGGATCCTGGTCGGAGGATCCGTTCTCCTCGGAATCGTGTCCATCCAGCCTTTCGATCACTACTGGGGCTACGTTCTTGTGCCGCTACCTCTCGTTCTGGGAACGATCCCGCCAGTTCGGATGTCACGTGCCGGCGCCGGGCTTCTCATCGCTGCGTTGATTCCTATGCTCGCACTGACCGTGGTGGTAGGGATTCGACGATCGGAGACAGAACGTAAGTACCTTCAGGTGGCCTCCAGCCTGGAAGCTCAACTCGACGCGAGCCAGACGTTCGCTTCGGCAGATGATCAACCGTACCTGGCGGCCATGCTCCCGGAGCACAACGCGTTACGTTCTCCGACGCTTGGCTACCTCGTATGGGCTTCCTCCCGTCAATCAGACTTCTTGGCAGAGCTCCCTCTCCTGCTCGACTCGGCAACCGTGCTGGTCGATGATGGGATCCTGGACGTGCCGAGATCTGCAGTGACTGAGCTATATCGACCTGTGTGGGACCTCTTCGAGGAGTACGCACCCGACTTCGCCTGTCGGACTCGAGTCGGTGACATCTCACTGCGTTTCCGCTGTATCGAAAAGGACCCACATGGCTGAACACGGATCCTCGCGGCGGTCTCGATCCCTGCATCTCGTCTGGTTCTCCGTTGGCGTAGCAGTAGGCGCCGTTGCCCTCGTGCTGCAGCTTGGCTCGCCGGGTGCCCACCTCTCCGACATCCTTCGTGTCGGTGAAGCCTCGCCAGCACGTGCTCTCATCGCCTCAGAGCTGGGAACGCTTCACTACACGCAGGGCCAGGGTCACGATGGGCAGTACTCGTATCTCGTCGCTCGAGATCCTCTCGCACAACGTGGGCTTGCGAATCAGGCCGACGATGGCGGCTACCGCTTCCGCAGAGCTCTCTACAGCTGGCTGGCAGGAGGTTTCGGTTCTCTGACCCCCTGGGGAACACTCTGGGGCTTGGCCGTGTGGTCGATCCTCGGGCTTGGGATCGCCACGGCAGCCATCGCGGAGATAGCTCGCTTGCTCGGTGCTCGACAGTGGGCTGTTGTGGGCGTAGTTGCGAACCTGGGGTTGTGGCTGCCGGTGCAACTCGCGACGGCGGATGCACTGGCGATCGGCCTCGCCCTGGCCGGCGTGGCACTTGTCCTGCACGATAAGACGTGGTTGGCCGCTCTCGTGTTCGCGGCCGCCGTTCTGACCAAGGATACGTATCTGGCCTTTCCGTTGGCGGTGTCGGCCTGGCTGTTGACTACTCGCAGACGTCGGGATGCTGTGGCTGTCCTTCTGCCCGCAGTCCTTCTCCTCCTCGGCTGGTCATCATGGCTCGAGCTTCAGATCGGGCAGGGGTTTTCTCTCAAAGGCAACCTGAGCTGGCCACTTGTGGGTCTGGTGGAATCCCTGCCATGGCAGTCAACGGCAAACGGTGCGCTCGCCGTCATGGCTCTCCTCGGGTTCGTGGTTGCTGCGGCCGGAGTCGGACTCGCAAGACACCCTCTCCTGACATGGCTCACCGCACCCTGGATGCTCACTGCACTCTTGTCTTCGCGACTCGTGTGGGAAGGGGGGAACAATGCAGTTCGGGCCCTGGCTCCTCTCTGGGCCCTCGGCTTTCTTTCTCTGGCCCTGTGGGCTGCTCAGCGACGGAGCACTTCCCGAAGGAACTTGCCGGTGTAGCTCTCCGGTACCGCTGCTACCTGTTCCGGGGTGCCCTTGGCCACGACGGCCCCACCGCCTTCACCACCTTCAGGACCCAGGTCGATCACCCAGTCGGCCGTCTTGATCACATCGAGGTTGTGTTCGATCACCACCACCGTATTCCCGGTGTCGACGAGACGGATCAGAACCCCGAGCAACTTACGGATGTCCTCGAAATGCAGACCGGTGGTGGGCTCGTCGAGAACATAGAACGTCCTGCCTGTCGATCGCTTTCCCAGCTCCGAGGCGAGTTTCACCCGCTGTGCCTCTCCCCCGGACAACGTTGGTGCCGGCTGTCCGAGCTTGATGTAGCCCAACCCCACGTCGAAGAGCGTCTGGAGGATCCGGGTGATCTTCGGTTGGTTCGAGAAGAACTCGAGGGCCTCCTCGACAGACATGTTCAACACATCGGAAACCGTCTTGCCCTTCCACAGGACCTCGAGCGTCTCCCTGCTGTAGCGGGCGCCTTTACACACTTCGCACGGCACGTAGACGTCGGGAAGGAAGTGCATCTCTATCTTGATCGTCCCGTCGCCTTTGCATGCTTCGCAGCGTCCCCCCTTGACGTTGAACGAGAATCGGCCGGGTTTGTAGCCGCGAAGGCGCGCCTCGGAGGTAGATGCGAAAAGCGCCCGGATGTGATCGAACACACCGGTGTACGTCGCAGCGTTGGAGCGCGGCGTTCGGCCGATCGGTGACTGGTCGATGTCGATCATCTTGTCGATGTGCTCGACACCCTCTATCCGCACGTGGCGACCCGGCACGAACTTGGAGCGGTACAGGCGTTGCCGCAGTCTCTTGGAGAGGACTTCTTCAACGAGCGACGACTTGCCGCTTCCCGATACGCCGGTCACGCAGGTGAACACGCCAAGGGGGAACGCAACATCGATGCCCTTCAGATTGTTCTCGGCGGCACCGATCACCGTGATCGCCTTACCGTTCGACACATGTCTCTGCTCCGGTACCGGAATCACCCGGCGACCGGTGAGATACTCGCCGGTCAGAGACGCCGGCTCGGCGATGATGTCGTCGAGAGTGCCCTCGGCAACGATCCGCCCGCCATGCTCACCGGCTCCAGGGCCGATGTCGACAACATGGTCGGCGGTGCGGATCGTTTCCTCGTCGTGTTCGACGACGATCAGCGTGTTGCCAAGATCCCGCAGCCGAACCAGGGTCTCGATGAGTCGAGCATTGTCGCGCTGGTGGAGCCCGATCGATGGTTCGTCAAGGATGTAGAGCACACCGACGAGTCCGGAGCCTATCTGGGTCGCCAGCCTGATCCGTTGTGCCTCCCCTCCGGCGAGGGTGGCGGCGCTGCGGGACAGGGTCAGGTAGTCGAGACCTACGTCGACCAGGAACTGGAGGCGGGATCGGACTTCCTTGAGCACTCGCGCGGCGATCCTCTCTTGGCGTTCGGTGAGAGCGAGCTCTCCGAAGAACTCGAAGGCCCGACGAAGCGGCAGCGAGGACACCTCGTGGATGTTCCTGCCATTGACGGTGACGGCAAGCGAGATCGGGTTGAGACGACTGCCACCGCAGGTATCGCAGGGCACCTGTCGCATGTACTCCTGGTAATACTCCCTTGCCGAATCTGATTCGGCGTTCTCATGTCGGCGCCGGAGGAACGGCATGATGCCTTCGTAGGCCGCCCGGTAGCGACGTCGCCGTCCGAACCGGTTCACGTACGACACTTCGATCTTGGCGTCTCCGGTTCCGTGCAGTATCGCCTGCTGCTGGTCTTCGTCCAGATCCACAAACGGCGTGTCGGGATCCACTTCGAGGTATCGGGCGAGACCTTCGAGGAGACGCTGGTAGTAGCGACCCCTGTGGCCTGACCAGGGGGCAATGGCCCCGGAGGTGAACGGCTGGGTCGGATCAGGGATGACGAGTTCCGGATCGACCTGGTAGCGGGTGCCGATGCCCGAACACGCCGAGCAGGCGCCGTAGGGGCTGTTGAAACTGAAGTTCCGGGGCTGAAGCTCTTCGAAGGACACTCCACAGTGGGTGCAGGCGAGGTGCTGGCTGAACGTGAGGGTCGGTCCGTCCTCGACTGCGA
>JAACED010000057.1 GCA_011682695.1 Gammaproteobacteria bacterium | reverse complement strand
TCCTCGGGGTGCACCGGTACGCGGTTGATCTCACGCCCTGTGGCTGCGCGAATGGCTGCAACGACCGCCGGCGTCGACGAGATGGCCGGCAGCTCCGCGAAACCCTTCGCTCCGAACGGCCCCCACGTACTCGGCTGTTCCACGACGACGACCTCCATCGGGGGCACGTCCTCGATGGTAGGAAGCAGATAGTCGGTGAAAGTCGGGTTCTTGACCACACCTTTGTCGAGAATTACCTCTTCGAGCAGCGCCATGCCGAACCCCTGCGCGGTGCCCCCTTCGATCTGGCCGATCACCTGCACGGGGTTGAGAGCCCGGCCCACATCCTGAGCCGTGTCGATCCGAACCACACGCACGAGCCCGAGTTCGGTATCTACATCGACGATCGCCCGATGGGCCGCAACGCAGAAATCGACGTGTATGTTTCCCTGGCCGTTCTCATCAGGCTCATCGGTGTCCGGATGACGGAATCGCGCCTCACCTATGATCGGTCCGCTCTCACACAACTCTGCCCAGGTGGCCACCAGGCGCCCGTCGCGCCAAACACCCTCATCGTCGAGGTCGTCGCCACGCACCCGCTCCAGGGCAGCGGACCGGGCTTTCAGCGCTGCTTGTTGCACCGCACCGCCGGCCATTTGTGTCTGCCTCGACGCGGAGGTCGAACCTGCCGACCCGATGTGGGCGGTGTCGTCCCACACGACCTCGACCTGCTCCATGGTGAGCACGCTGCGAGCAATCTGCATCAGAACCGTGACCATGCCCTGTCCGACCTCGGACGCTGCCGTATGCACCCTCGCACCCTCGGCCGTGAGCTCGACGCGCGCATCCGCGTAGTCGTCGAAACCCTCCGAAAACGCCAGGTTCTTGATCCCAATCGCGTAGCCGACCCCCCGGACGAGCGCCGAGGGCGGGGAGGTGAGACCACTTCTGCCGGGCAAGCGGGTCGAGTCGTCGTCAGGCAGTGGAATCGCCATGACCGAACGGAGCACCTCCGCCGTTGGAAGTGGTTCGGTGATCTCCTGGCCCGTCGTCGCGAGGTGGTCCCCGGGCTTCAATGCGTTCTGAAGGCGAAGATCGAGCGGATCCATGCTCAAAGCGGCTGCGAGACGATCCATCTGTGCCTCGTGGGCAAAGCAGACCTGGTTGGCACCAAACCCTCTCATCGCCCCCGAAGGAGGATTGTTCGTGCGCACCGCATAGGCTTCGACGAACGTGTTGGGGCATCGGTACGGACCAACGGTGAAGTACACAGCGTTTGCCAGCACGGCGTTGGTGGTATTGGCGTATGCGCCGCCGTCCAGAATCAGCTTCGCATCTACGCGCACCAGATTGCCGTCCTCATCGGACTCGTGCCGATACCACATATGCGCGCTGTGTCGCTTGACGTGACCGGCGAAGCTCTCGAACCGGCTGTACACCATCTTCACCGGACGCCCGGTTCGTAGGGCGAGCATGCACAGATGTGTGTGCAGACTCAGGTCTTCGCGCGACCCGAAAGCACCTCCCAGCCCGGTCGGATGCACCCGAACCTGTTCAGGTTCGAGGGCGAGACAGCGTACGAGTTGCTCATGGTCGACGTGGATCCACTGTGACGGCGGATAGAGGTCGACGCCTCCCGAACCGTCCGGGATGGCCACACCGGCTTCAGTCCCCAGTGGTGCCTGATCGACATTCGGTGTCTCGTAGTAGCCCTCCACGACAACTGTTCCGTGAGCGTCCGCGTCGCCTCGGCGAACCGTCATGTGGCGATACACCTCTCCCCGGTCCAGGGCTTCTTCGAGACTGGTGAGCGGTTCGAGCGGCTCGACGTCGACGATGACTATGTCGGCGGCCGCCCGGGCAGTTTCTCGACTCTCCGCCGCCACCAGAACTATCGGCTCTCCCCAGTACCGAACCTCTCGCTCTGCCAGAACGGGCTGATCCGGAATGATCTGACCCTGGTATTTGAACCCCGGCACGTCATCCTGTGTCAAGACCGCCTGCACTCCGGGCATCGCCAGAGCCGGCGTGATGTCGATGCGCGTGATCCGACCGTGTGGGACATAGACCCTCCTGGTGGCCCCCCACAGCATGCCTTCGGCATGAAGATCACCCACGTAGGCGAACCTGCCGGTCACCTTCGGTACTCCATCGGGACGCCGAACGGACTCACCGACCCCACCACGAACACGACGACCGGCAACCCTCATAGCCCCTCCATGATCGCCCTGATGATGGCGCCGTAGCCGGTGCAACGGCATATGTTGCCTGCAAGGGCCTCCCTGACCTCTCCCTCGGCCGGATCAGGGTTGTGCTCCAACAGATGGGTTGCGGACACGACGATCCCGGGAGTGCAGTAGCCGCACTGCACCGCGCCTGTATCCAGCAGAGCTTCCTGGACGGGATGCAGGCCCTCGGCAGGAGTAATGCCCTCCACCGTCACGACATGAGCACCCTCCGCATCTGCGGCCATGACCAGGCATGAGCACACCGGGACTCCGTCCATCAGTACCGTGCAGGCGCCACACTCCCCCTGCTCGCACGCATCCTTCGCTCCATAGAGACCAAGATCGTCTCGTAGGACGCGCAGCAGGCTCTCCGCCCCCTCGACCGGAACCTCAACCGTCCTGTCGTTCACCGTGAACTTCACAGCAGTCGCTCCAGGATCGGATCCTGCGGGCAACGACCCCCACCGCATGGCGCCGGTACCGTTCCGTCGATCGGTGGTCGGTAATGGGGCAGGCCTCTTCTGAGACGAGCCGCTGAAACTCGGTGAGTGCCGCTGCACTCGGATTCGGCTCGGCCGAGATCATCTCTTCAGCCCTGCGCGCTCGTATCACCGTCGGTGCGACCGCGCCGAGCGCAACCCTTGTGCGTCCGTCGGCGTACCGCAGAACGCATGCCGACACGATCGCGATCACCATTGCCGAACGAGGCCCGACCTTCGAGAACCCTTGGCGAGCCGGAGCCTTGTCTGGAAGTCTGACTCCTTCGATGATTTCGCCCGGCTCCAGGGCAGTCTTCTTGACGCCGACGAAGAACTTGTCCCACGGGATCTCCCGACGCCCGAGGTGCTTCGATCGGGTGACGATCAGAGCGTCGGCTGCAGCCAGGAAGGGAAGCGTGTCGCCGGCAGGACTTGCCGTGGCGATGTTCCCGCCGATCGTTCCCGCGTTGCGAATCTGAGGCGATCCAACCGTGTGCGCCGCCTCGCTCAACGCCGGCCACGGACTCTGTTCGAGCCTGGCATGCGTGACCCCGGCGCCGATCCAGGTCTCCGTCATCGTTCTGAGTTCCTCCACACGGCGCAGAGCCACGATTTCTCGAGGGTGCCGCAGCCCAAAGTTGATCTCGACCATCAGATCCGTGCCGCCTGCAAGACACCTAGCGTCGGGTCGCTCCGCGAGGACGTCGACCACCTCTTCGACCGTGGTGGGATGGGAGATCTGCACTGCATCAGTCAAACTAGCCGACTCGCGAATCATGCGTGACTGGACACCGGCACCCGCTGATCGACCAGGGCCGCCTGCTTCCGGATGCCCGGGTAGGGTCCAGAGCATGGACATCGAGGCCACACTCGACAGATGCGAACGGGCACTGGCCGAAGGCCACCCGGTGGACCTGTCGGCTCTCGGATTCTGGAGGGCGGTCGCGGCCGTGAAGTGGGACGCCGACCTCGTTACCCCATACGCCGACCGTATCGCCGCCATTGATGAGACCGCATTCCTGCGCTGGGCACTGTTGACGGTGCCAACCTGGGTGGGCACCGTCATCATGTCGATCGCGACCCTGGTGGGACTGGGAGTTGTCTTGGCCGCCTACTTCGTCCCCAGCCCTTGGAACGGGATTGCGGTCGTCGTTGGGACGGGCATCCTCGTTGTGAGCACACACGGCCTCGGCCACCTCGCCGTCGGACGACTCCTCGGGATCCGATTCACGCACTGGTTTATCGCTATGGCGTCCAAACCTCAACCTGGGGTCAAGATCGACTACACGACCTACCTCCGCACACCGCCGAAGGCCCGGGCATGGATGCATGCTTCGGGAGCACTCGTCACGAAGGCCATTCCGTTCCTCAGCCTCGGTGTGGCATGGGGATCTCACTCCCCTGCGTGGACCTGGTGGATTCTGCTCCTCCTCGGTCTCTTCCAGATCGCCACCGACGCTCTGTTCTCCGTCAACTCCTCCGACTGGAAGAAGTTCCGCAGAGAGATGCGGTACGCGCGCTCCTGATCGCCGTCCTGGCCGCGGGCCGGGCCTCTTGTCGAGAATCTGTTTGACGAGGGAAGCTGAAACTACCGGTTGGACGTGCCCCGATGCCACATGACCAGTCTGCCCGATCTCCTCGGCGACACCGGATACAAGCGCCGCTTCACGCTCGCAGTACCGCTGCCCCGTGGACGCTCCCCCGCTTCAGGTCGAGCAGCGCCGTATTGGCATCGGCAAGCGCATACTCCTGTGTGACCGTCCGGATCGGGATCTCTGCGGCAAGACGCAGGAACTCTTCGGCGTCGGCTTTCGTGAAATTGGCAACACTGCGGATCTGGCGTTCCAACCAAAGGTCCTCATAACGAAACTCCGGGATGTGATCCAGATGGATGGCGTTGATCGCCACCACCCCGCCCCGATCGAGTGACTTCAGTGCTTCGATGACGACCCATCCGACGGGAGCGAACGTGATGGCGGCGTCCAGGGGAACCGGCGGGCGGTCTTCGTAGCCGCCGGCCCACGCCGCTCCCATCTCGAGGGCTCGCTTCCGCTCCGTCTCCGATCGCGTCGCGACATACACCTCACAGTCCCAGTGGCGAGCCACCTGAAGTGCGAGAAGCGCCGACGCTCCGAATCCGTACAGTCCAAGCCGGCCACCCGCGCGTATCTCCGACACCTTCAGTGCCCGGAAGCCGATCACTCCTCCACACAGCAAGGGGGCGACGTCCAAATCTCGCTCATCGGCGGGCAGCCGGAACGCGTACTCGGAGTTCACCGTTACTTGTTCGGCGTAACCACCATCGCGATCCCACCCTGTGAACACGGCTTCTTCGCAGAGGTTCTCACGTCCTGTGCGGCAGAACCGACAATGCCCGCATGATCCTCCGAGCCAGCCAACACCGGCACGATCGCCGATATGCCACCCGGTGACGTCTGCACCGACTTCCGCCACCTCTCCGACGATCTGGTGCCCGGGGATGACGGGGTTTCGGTGTAGATCCAGATCCCCTTCGACCTCCTGGAGGTCGGTACGACAGACACCACACGCAGAGACGTCGAGCAGGATCTCACCTGCACCCGGCGCCGGGTCGGGGACCTCTTCCAGCACCAGGGGTGCCTCGGTGATCGTCGCAGGACTGTGCAGAACCTGTGCGCGCATCCCATCCACCTCCTCACGAGAAGGCTACCTACGACCGCCCTCGATCTCGACACCGACCCCCCATACGGCGGGCCCCGACCTCAGATGCCGAGTTTCGCCGGCAACCCGCTCTTCTCGTTGAACGCCTCGATGCGACGATCCATCTCCTCGACCTCGCTTTGAATCGACGTCCAGTAGTCATCGTCGTACCACTGTGCCTGAATCTCCTCATAGGTCTTGCCCTGCTGTTCGACCCACGTGTAGTACTTGAGATTGTGGATTCGCTTGCGTCCCCGGTAGTCGAGTTCGACCATCGCGTCGGTCGTGGTCCCCATGAGGTACCGCTCGTAGGCGATCAGGGCATCCTCTCGTGTGAACGCTCCTCGCTGCTCATTCAGTTCTTCGAGCCGCGACTCGTACATCTCCACCGAGTCGGTGGCAACGGTGATCACGACATCGCTGCGGTTCATCTCGTTCCACTTCGCGAACTTGATCGAAGAAAGCATGTTGGCGATGCTGGAGATGCCGAGAAGAGGCAGTTTCTCCACGAACTCCGCCGCCACGCCACGTTCGATGAGGTACTCCTGACCGACAGGTTCGTTGAACAGTCGCAGGAGCTGCATCGTCGCTTCGTCGTCGATGGCGGTGACGAAGTCCGTGTTCTTCACGTTGTGAATCCACGGCACGTGCTTGTCACCGATGCCCTCGATGCGATGGGACCCGAACCCGTTTTCAAGCAACGTGGGACATTGCAGCGCCTCACTGGCAACGATCTTTGAGGTGGGATACTGCTGCTTGAGGTAGTCACCCGACCCGATCGTTCCCGCGGATCCCGTGGTGAGAGCGACCCCTCGATAGCGGTCATCCGCGCCCATGACTTGCGCGAGGACTTCGGCCATGGCGGGACCTGTGATCGTGTAGTGCCAGAGATAGTTTCCGAACTCATCGAACTGGTTGAAGATCACGACGTCTTCGCCCGACGCTCTGAGTTCCCAGGTCTTGTCGAAGATCTCCTTCACGTTGCTCTCGGTGCCCGGAGTGGCGATGACCTCACCGGCGACCTTCGCCAGCCACTCGAACCGCTCCTTGCTCATCCCCTCCGGCAAGATCGCGACCGAGTCGCACGCGAGAAGATGCGAGTCATAGGCTCCTCCTCTGCAGTAGTTGCCGGTTGAAGGCCACACGGCCTTCTGGGTCGTCGGATCGAACTGTCCGGTGACCAGTCGCGGCACCAGACAGCCGAACGCCGCACCGACCTTGTGGGCACCTGTCGGGAACCACTTCCCTACCAGCGACACGATGCGCGCCTCGATGCCGGTCAGTTCCTTCGGATACTCGATGAAGTTCACTCCCCCGAAGCCACCGCCGCTGGAGACCGGCTCGTTCTTCCAGGTGATCCTGAACAGGTTGATCGGGTCGAGGTCCCAGAGACCCACACCCCGCAACTTCTCCTTGATGGCGGCCGGGATGAGACGCGGATCACGCTGCTGAGCGAACGTGGGGATGATGATGTTGCGCTCTCTGGCGCGTTGCAGCGCCCGCTCCAGCGGGCCTTCGTGGATGGTGAGGTCGATCATGGGTATCTCCAGTCTGGGAGGGAAGGTACTTCGTACACGGGAGGAAGATGCGGCTCGTGCGAAATCACGGCGCCTCCATCACCGCCCGTACAGCTTCCAGGGTGGGAGGGATCTCGTACGGAACACTTCCTGCCATGCCGGCAGCTCGAACTGCCGACGCTATATCTTTCAGGCCGCTGCCGGTGTTGAGGACAACGGCCTTGTCGGCGGCGGTCAGCAACCCGAGCTCCCTCGCTTTCAGGAGGCCGGCGTACGCTGCCGCGCCGGCCGGTTCCCCAAACACACCGCTGGCTCTCGCCATCGCGGTGATCGCCGCCAGGATCTCGCTGTCATCGACGGTCACGTACGCGCCGTCGGTCTCGACGACCGCAGCCATCGCCTTGATCCGGTCTCTTGGCAACCCTGCCGAGATCGAATCCGCGACGGTCCGGGCTTCGATAGGAGGCTTGGTCAGTACGTCCTCGCCCGTCGCCCAAGCCTCTGCCAGGTAGTTGCTTCCGCCGGCTTGGACACCGATGAGCCGGGGAATCCGATCGATCCAGCCCAGGGCAAGCAGGTCCTTGAAGCCCTTGTGCAGACCCCCGATGATGCAGCCGTCCCCGACACTCACGAGCACGGCATCCGGCGATTCCCACCCAAGCTGTTCCGCGATCTCGTACGCGGCCGTCTTCTTGCCTTCGCTCATGTACGGGTTGTAGGCCGTGTTCCGGTTGTACCAGCCGTACGCTTCCGCGACGCGAAGACAGAGTTCGAAGGCGTCGTCGTATGTCCCCTGCACCGCGAATACCGTCGAGCCGAAGGCGAGAAGTTGGGCGATCTTCGCCTCTGGAGCGGAACCGGGAACGAAGATCACGTTGTCTTGACCTACCGACGCGCAGAGGCCGCTGAGTGCCGCGGCAGCATTCCCCGTCGAAGCGGTCGTGATCACCGTTGCCCCTTTCTCACGGGCTTTGACGATGGCGATTGCGCTCGCACGATCCTTGAACGAAGCGGTCGGTTCCCTCCCGCCATCTTTGATCCAGAGCCTGGCCAGTCCCAGCCTCTCGGCCTGCTCGGATATCTCGTAGAGAGGAGTCCACCCAACGGCGAGGGGCGGGGCTGCAGCGTCCGCCCCGATCGGAAGCAGCGGTCGATACCTCCACATGGACCAGTCTGCTCCAAGGCCCTCCCGCTGGACTCGAGAGCCGATCAGGTCGTAGTCATACAGGACATCCAGGATGCCGTCGTCGCCATGCTCCGGACAGACATACTCGGTTTCGTCGGGCGTGTAGACCTTTCCACAGATGACGCAGCGCAAACCCGTGACATGATCTGGTGTCATCGCACGATCCGGGTTCCGGTCTCACCCGCAACACCTCGCTCGATGTTCTCCGGGTTCGTGATAAGGACTTCTCGGTCACCGCCCTCAAGAAACGTGATCGCTGCCTCGATCTTCGGCGCCATACTCCCTTTCGCGAAATGGATACCTTCGGCAAGGTGCCGTTTCGCCTCCTCGAGAGTCATCCGATCGACCCAGCGTTGCTCCGGTGTACCCCAGCCCAACGCCACCTTCTCGACCGCGGTGCTGATCAGCAGCAGGTCCGCATCGATTTCGTTTGCGAGCAGAGCGGAGGCACGGTCCTTGTCGATCACCGCCGGGACACCCCTGAGGGCACCGGTCTCGTCGGCAACGACAGGAATGCCTCCTCCCCCGACACAGATGACCACGACTCCTGCTCCGAGCAAGTACCGAATGGCCTCGATCTCGACAATCCTCTTCGGCATGGGTGATGCCACGACCCTGCGCCAGCCCCGGCCTGCGTCCTCCACGACCTCCCAGCCGTCGACCTCACGCCGGCGGGCGGCTGCCTCGGCATCCATGAACGTACCGATCGGCTTTGCCGGGTTTTCGAACGCCGGATCGGCGGCGTCCACCTCGACCTGGGTCACGATCGTTGCCACGGTCTTGTCGATACCGAGCTGGAGGAAGTCGTTGTACAGGTTCTGTTGGAGCGCGTAGCCGATCGCGCCCTGCGTATCGGCGCCGCAGGCGTCAAGCGGAACCTCGTGCAATTCGTGCTTTGCGAGTTCGGAACGTCTCAGGATGAAACCCACCTGAGGTCCGTTCCCGTGAGTGATCGCGACATCCCAGCCCGTGCGAATCAACTCGGCGATGTGCTGATCTGTCTCTCCGGCCGCAATGTACTGATCTTCCACCGAACGGTGCTCGGCGTCCCTGATCAGCGAGTTGCCCCCAATGGCCACCACAACGAGCGAACGTCTGGTGTTGCTCAACGAATCTCTCCTTCTCGGTATCTCGCACCGGCTGGTTGGCACCCGGTGCTACATCGTCAGCGCCATCACTGCTTTCTGTGCGTGGAGCCGGTTCTCCGCCTGATCGAACACGACGCTGTGCGGCCCGTCGAGAACCCCGTCGGTCACCTCGACGTTGCGATCGGCCGGGAGCGGATGCATGTAGATCGCGTCCTCCTTCGCGAGAGCCATTCGACGCTCGTCGGTGATCCAGTCCGTGTACTTGGACCCGATCGCCGCCGACTCCTCGTCGTCCGTGGTGGTGAGCATCGCTCCCCAGCTCTTCGCGTATACGACATCGGCATCTCGGAAGCCGTCCTCGAAATCTTCGAGAATCTCGAACGACCCCTTGGACCGTCGAGCGTTCTCTTCGGCCTGGGCGACGATCTCGGGCATCAGCTTGAACTCGGGCGGGCGGGTCAGGCGCACGTTCATGCCGAACCTGGTCGCGAGCAAAATGAGACTCTGCGGCACGCTGAGCGGCTTCTGATAGCTCGAAGCATACGCATAACTGACGTTGAGCGTGCGTCCGCGCGGATCGCCCTTCTTCTCGATGATGGTCATCACATCGGCGAGGATCTGGTGAGGGTGATACATCTCACACTGCATGTTCAGCACGGGAACGCGGCTGGCTTCCGCCACGGCTCGCTGATAGCTGTTTCCGACTCCCCAGTCGACCTGCCGGATCGCGATTCCTGCGCTGTAGCGGCCGAGGATCTCGCCGATCTCGGTCGCCGTGTCACCATGGCTGATCTGTGTCGTTCGTGACTCCATGAACATCGCATGTCCACCGAGTTGTGCCATCCCTGCCTCGAAGCTTGCCCTCGTTCGGGTACTCGAGAAGAAGAACAGCATGGCCAGCACCTTGTCACGAAGGTAGGCGTGCGGTTCGCCGAGTGCCTGCTTGCGCTTCAGATCGAACGCAAGATCCAGAATGGTGTCGATCTCGTCCTTGGTCCATTCCTGGGTCGTGATCATGTCACGACCCCTCAGTCCAGTCTGCATCTCGTCCTCCTGCGTTGAGCCGTATCGGATGTTTCGTACTTCGTACCAAGTACGAAGTACCAGGTACTTCCCTATTCCGTTGCGCCCAGCACGAGTGCCAGCAGCGCCATCCGCATGACGACGCCGTTGTATGCCTCCTGCCAGTAGCGGGCGTGCTTGGTTGCGTCCACGTCGGCAGGCAGTTCGTCCATACGCGGCAGCGAGTGCAGGATGATCGCATCCGACTTGGCCTTGTCCGCCAGCAGCGCACGGGTCACCTTGTAGTTGTCCGGCGTGAAGCCTGCCTCACCGGCACGCTCATCCCGGCCCTTGGTGTAGTCGGCCTGGACCACCGGCTCCATGTAGATCACGTCCGCTTCGCCGATGACGTCGGCGACGTGCTCGGCTGTTCTGACGAAGAGATTCTGTTCGGCGAGTTCGGCTTTGAAGTCGTCGGTGAGCGACATCTCAGGCGGCGCAACCGAGATCATCTGGGCATCGAATTGTGTGAGGGCGTAGCCGAGCGAATGCATCGTACGCATCCGCATATCTCCGATCGCTACGAAGGTCAACCCGTCGATCGTGCCTTTCTCGGTGAGCACCGTGTACAGGTCGGTCAGCACCTGTGTCGGGTGTTCGCCCCAACCATCCCCGGCGTTGATAACCGGCACGCTGGACCATTTGGCCGCTTCTTGTGGAGCTCCTTGCTGGAAGTGACGCATCACGATCACGTCGCCGTAGTACTCCAGCATGTGGACCGTGTCCTTGATCGACTCCTGGTAGAAGTCACCCGCGCGGGTCATCTTCGCGTCGGCAAAGCCCATCACATGACCGCCGAGACGATGCATCGCTGCTTCGTGAGCCATCCTCGTTCGAGTCGACGGCTGATAGAAGGCGGTGAGGAGGGTCTTGTCCGCCAGCAGGTCGGTGTTTCGACGCTCTCGGGCAATCGGCTCCAGCTCGGTGGCGGTCTGGAACACATGCTCGAATTCGGCCCGTTCGAATCCTTTGAGGGACAGGATATCCCGACCGGCGAAGCTTCTCATGACTCACTCCTTCATCTCGAGGCCGCGTCTCGACCGAGACGCGGGTGCGGATCGCCCCAAGCCTATCGCTTTTCGCGTGACGTCTGATCGCGCGCCATCGTTTTCCGGCGAGACCCTCGCTACGCTCGCCGATTTGGCCTCTCGACCAAGTCTTCGAAGCGACCTGTGTGCTCTCGAAATGACTTCCGGCAGGACGGGGCCCCGTCGTTCGACAGGTGGGGGCGCAGCGAACGGGAAGACGCCGTCATCACAGAAAGCAGCCTCGAGTCTCGAACTTCGCTCTCGGGTCAGGAGGCGAACTGAGGCGGTGGGATGCGCCCTCTGTCATCGCCTTCGGTTCGAAGCAGCTGTGGCATCGAACCCTGTAGCCCGCGCAAGATCGCATACATTGTGGCGGCTGCCTCGAATCGCAGGACGGAGCCTTCGGCAGCGGTCACGTCGAGAACCGCACACGTATCCGGATCGAGGCGAGCCGACCCTCCCGGCCACCGATACGTCAGGGAGCCGTTCAGGCCGATCTCGTGGGTCTCTCCCGAGAACCGCCCCTGCATCGACGGTGCTCCATCACTCTCGGACAGCAGGAATGCATTGTCGGTTTCGGCGAGGAAGTCGTCGCGGTGCAGGTAGAGGCGAGGCTTGTCACGGTACGGATCGCCTGCGGTCGGACAGAACGTGACGCAGTTGCCGCATTCATTGCAGAAATCCGTCAGCACCGCGATCTGATAATCCTGCTCCACACGAAACGGGGCGTGGCCGGTCACCTGAGCTGCTCCGTCGTTGATCGTAACGACCGGGAGGTCCACGGCCATCGGCTCCGAGGCATACGTCATGAGCGCCATGTTGGGACATACCCCAACGCAGATGCTGCAATACAAATCGCAGTCGAGACAACGAGCGGCCTCTGCTCGTGCCTCCTCGACCGTGTATGCGAAGGTGGAGACGGCGAAGTTCTTCCTGTCCGCGACCGGCACATGTGTGATCGGAACGCGATACTGCCGATGGGCTTTTCGCACCAGGATGTCCGCGACGTCGACGTCCGGTAACTCCCGGAGCACCGGCTCTGGTACACCGCCTTCTCGGGCGATGATTGCTGCCGCCACGGCCTTGCCGTCGGCAGCGGCCTTGACGATCGAGGCTGGACCGGACCCTGCAACATCGCCCGCGGCGAAGACTCCTTCGGCAGAAGTCTCCAACGTGAGCGGATCAACTTCGAGATACCCACGATCGGTAAGACGCGGCGCCTCCTCTCCAAAGAAGTCGATCAGCGCGTGCTGACTGATGGCCAAGATCACCATGTCGAACGGAAGCTCGAACTCGGAACCCTCGATCGGATGCGGGATCTTGCGTCCGGACCCGTCCCGATCCCCCCGGTATTCGTTACAGACACAGACCAATCCTGCGACAGCTCCGTCTTCGATGTGCAAGCCGACCGGACTTGCCAACTCCTCCACACCGATGCCCTCCTCGAGCAGCGCGTCGACTTCTTCTCGATCGGCCGGCATCTGGTCCATCGTCCGTCGGTAGACGACCGCGACCTCGTCGGCTCCCAGTCGCCAAGCCGTCCGCGCGCAGTCCATCGCCGTATCACCGGCCCCGATGACGGCCACACGTTTCCCGACCGGCATCGGGTGCCCCTCCCTTGCCTCTCTCAGGAAGTGCAGGGCGTCCACGACACCGGCGGCATCTTCACCTTCCAGACCGAGCCTCTTGCCGATCTGTGCCCCGACGCTCACGATGATGTAGGTGTATCCCTGTCCTCGCAGATCGGAGATCGTGAAGTCCTTGCCTGCGATCTGCCCATAGCGAACCTCGACACCGAGCTTGTCGAGCACCTCGATGTCGTGGTCGATTTCGTGCTTGGGCAACCGGTACTCGGGAATCGCTCCGGCCACCATGCCGCCCGGATACGGGTGTTGTTCGAATATCGTCACCGAGAATCCGCGCATCGCGAGACGTTCGGCAGCCGAGATCCCGGCCGGTCCTGCACCGATGATTGCCACACGTACACCGTTCGGCGGTGCCTGGGGAACCAGTTTCGGGTCAGTTTCCTGCTTCATGATGAAACGTTTGATGTCGCGAATCGCAAGGGGTTCGTCGTAGTGGGTTCTGACGCACGTGTGCTCACAGAGGTGATCGCACACCTGGCCGAGAATCGTCGGAATCGGATTGTCCTCGCGAGTCACCTCGACGGCTCGAGCCCAGTCCCCTTCCTGCACAGCGCGCATGTACTCGGGCACGCGCTGTCTCACCGGACATTCGTCCTCACACGGAGCTTCGATGCAGTCGAAGGAGCCCAACAGACGGGTCGTCTTGGACCTTTCACGAAAGAATGAACTCTTTTTGAGTTCCCATGCCTGTCGAACCTGATCCGCATAGGAGCGCAGGTTGACTCTTGCCAGCGCCTTCACGACCTCATCGCTGAACGCACCGGCCTCCGTCTCCGTCAGACCTCGCCGCATCCACCAATCCCGGATCGCCACAGGTGCACTTCCTTCGAACCCCGCGGAGAGAAAGTCGGCCAGCGCTTCACACTCGTCCCGGTCTGGGTTCAGGCCGGTATCCCCGAACGATGCCGTGCTCAAGATCGATGCGAAATCGCCGAACCCTGGCTCACGGATCGCAGAGCGGGCGATGAAATCGCCGAGGTCCATCGCTCCGACGACATCCATTGCTGCATTCGTCGTCTCGAAGTACTGCAGCATCCGCATGTACCCGCCGGATTTGAGCAGGTCAGAGCACACGGTGACGCTCTTCATCCCGGATCGCAGCAGCGCCGGAATATTGAATGCGTCGGCTCCGCCGGCGAACGAAATGAGGAGGCCGCCTTTGAACTCCTCGTTGAGTTCGTTGGCGACGTTCACCGTGATCGCATGCAATGCGCGCCCGGACATGTACATCGTCGCTTCCTCGAACACCTCTTTGAAGTTCAGGACTTCGAGGGTGTTGGAGAGCTTCACACCAAAGGTGACCCCCGCCGAACGTGCGACATGAAAGAGACGCCGAAACATCGGCACGGCGTCCTCGTAGCGCAGATCGTGTCCGAATGCCTCGTCCGGCACGGCAACCTCGACGTACCCCAGATCGTCGTGAAGGATCTCGCGAAGCCTTTCAGGGCCGAGAAGTGTCGGATTCGCCTTCACACTGGTGTGCAGGGACCGCTCCTTCATCAGGTACTTGCTGATCTTCTCGATCTCGTCCGGTGGGCAGCCATGCATGGTGGAAAGGGTGATCGTGTCTGAGAGCCGGGCCGGGATGTCGATGTCGCGCACCTCGCGATAGTCCTCTGCCACGATGTCGACGTAGTCGTCGAGATGGCCGGAGGCGTCGTTCATCTGGTCGAGATACCACTGCACGTTGGGCCGGCGGATGCCGGCGTAGTCGTACCCGACACTCATGTTGAAGATCATTCCGGGACCGTCCCCGGGGAATCCGAGCTTTCGATGAAGTGCATGGATCAGCACCCAGGCGCGCAGGTACTCGTCGAACGATTCGTGAATCTTCAGCTCCTGGGACCATTCGACGTTGTAGCCCTCGTCCTGACAGTCGATACACGGTTTGGGCACGTCCAACTCGTCGAGCGTCTGCACGGTCTTCAGCTCGATGAAACGTGCACCGTTCAACCAGGCGACGACGATGTTCTGCGCCATCTGCGTGTGCGGCCCCGCGGCTACGCCAAACGGATTGTCCATCGTGTAGCCGTACTTGCTCGTGCGAAAGCGATCCTCCGGGCTGGGAACGAAGAATGCAGAACGCGGAAAACCGAAGATGTTGTCGTCCTCCGCGAGTTCTGAGAAAACCCAGCGGCTGAGTTGCCGCATCGAGATCGGGTGGAATCGGTCAGACATCCTTGGGTCTCCTTGTTCTCGCCGGCCGTCGCTCACGGCCTCTCATAGCCGAGCGTGCAGTCGCATGGCCTGCTCACGCGCCTTCGACCGAATCTCCTCCCCATCGACCCGTGTCGGTTTCCCGTCCTCGAGGACGACATCTCCGGCGATCTCGACCTTCAGTGGACGCACGCCCGGTGTGAACGCGAGATGCCACGGGTCCATGGGATCGTACGACCAGGTCACCAGATCATCGAGTGCTTCCGGGGCAATACTCCAGCCTTCTTCGAGCCAGCCCCATGCCGTCTCCGGGCTCGCGGTCACATCCACGGACCGTTGCAGGACGTATGCGAGACGGAACGACTCGATCATGGCGGCGCCGATTCCGTCGGTTCCCAAGGCGACCGGCTCTGCGAACCGGGCAGGATTCGCGTATCCGACGGCATTGTTGAGATTCGAACGCGGGTTGTGCACGATCATTCCGGAGAGGCCATGATCGGTAGGCAGGTGCACCGCGTGGATGAGAAGCCAATCTTCCTGTGTCAACGCGCCGAGTCGCCGGGAAGCATCGACGTCGACCTCACCTTCCGCAACGTGGATATGCACGCCCACCCCGAGGTCTCGCGCCATCCCCGCCGCGGATTCGAGGCTCTCATCCGTACAGGTGAACGCTGCGTGGACGCCGACCAATCCCACGCCGCCGGCCTTGATGAAGCGTTCGTTCTCGGCGAGACCTCTCTCCGCCGCTTCGTGTCCGTGCCGATCCGTGATGCCGTATGCACACACCACTCGAACACCAACTTCCGCACAGGCATCCGCGATGACCGAGAGGCTGCCCTCGATGGCATTCGGCGACTCGTTATGGTCCACGATCACCGTGGTGCCCTGCTCCAAAGCCTCCAGTGCACCCAGCTTCGCCGACCACTCCAACATGTCGAGATCGAGCGCGACGTCAAGGCGCCACCACACCTGTTCGAGAATCTCCAGGAAACTGGTCGGAGTCTTCAGCGGAGCGGGCATGCCCCGCGCGAGCACCGAATAGAGGTGGTGGTGTGCGCAAACCATTCCTGGAGTTGTGGCCGGCATGAGACCTCCCGTTCGTCAACTTCAACCTAGTCATTATGGGGTGGTCGGCCCCGTCCGCATACTGTCGTGGATTGTCTGCGGGAGGTGCCCGCAGGCCGAGCCGCATACGGAGGAGGCCGACCATGAGTGACGTTACGCATCTGGGTCTTGATGTTCATAAGGAGACTACGGCGG
>JAACED010000056.1 GCA_011682695.1 Gammaproteobacteria bacterium | reverse complement strand
TCAGTCGTCAGTCGTCAGTCGTCAGCACGAGCCGTTACGGTCGCCCAGCGGTCTGGTCGCAAACCCGGTTGCGGTACCCAGTAGCGAATACGGAGTGGGGGGAGCAGAGCGAGCCTTGCGAGTGAAGCTCGCAGAGATAGGTCGTCGCGTCGATAAGATAGGTCGGCAATGTCGCTGATCAACAAAGTTCTGCATGCCGGAGAGTCGCGTGTTCTCAGAGATCTCGGGGAGGTCGCCGAGGCAGTCAACGCGCTCGAACCGGAGATGGAAGCGCTCGACGACGCCGCCCTGCGAGCCAAGACCGACGAGTTCCGCCGGCGTCTGGCCGACGGCGAAACGCTCGATGACCTTCAGGCGGAGGCGTTCGCCGTGGTTCGAGAGGCGGCGAAGCGGGTTCTCGGTCAGCGCCATTTCGACGTCCAGGTGATCGGTGCAGCAGCACTGCACGCGGGAATGATTGCCGAGATGAAAACCGGTGAAGGCAAGACCCTCGCCTCGACCATGCCCGCCTACCTCAATGCACTCGGCGGCAAGGGTGTGCACATGGTCACCGTCAACGACTACCTCGCGTCACGCGACGCGGCGTGGATGGGTGGGATCCACCGGTTCCTGGGATTGAACGTCGGTTTGATCCAGGGAGCAATGACGCCAGAAGAGCGCCGCCCCGCCTATGCGGCCGATATCACCTACGGGACCAACAACGAATTCGGTTTCGACTACCTGCGCGACAACATGGCCATGCGAATCGAGGACCTCGTGCAGCGGGGGCATCACTATGCCATCGTCGACGAGGTCGACTCGATCCTCGTCGACGAAGCGAGGACGCCGCTGATCATCAGCGGTGTGGTCGCCGATACGGCCAAGTGGTACCGAGAGTTCGCCAAGATCGTCCGCCGCCTGACCAGAGACGCCCACTACACCGTCGACGAGGGAAAGCATCAGGTGCTCACCACCGAGGAAGGCGTCGCCCGTGTCGAACAGATCCTCGGTGTCGAGAACATGTTCGACTACACGAGCGTGGACTTTGTCCATCACCTCGACGCCGCATTGCGCGCCAAGGAGCTCTATCTGCGCGACGTCGCCTACCTCGTCGACCACGGTGAGGTGAAGATCGTCGACGAATTCACCGGCCGGATGCTCGAAGGCCGGCGCTACTCGGAAGGCCTGCATCAGGCCATCGAGGCCAAGGAAGGCGTCCGGATCAAAGAAGAGAACCAGACGCTCGCGACGATCACCCTCCAGAACTACTTCCGGATGTACGACAAGCTCGCCGGGATGACGGGTACCGCCAAGACCGAAGCCGCCGAGTTCGCACAGATCTACAACCTGCAAGTCGCCGAGATCCCGACCAACCAGCCGGTGATTCGCATCGACCAGCCGGACCTCGTCTACAAGAGCGAAGAGGCGAAATTCAACGCCGTCGTCGCCGACGTCGTCGAGCGGTACGAGAAGGGTCAGCCGGTGCTGCTGGGTACGGTCTCGATCGAGAAGTCGGAGCGTCTGTCGGCAGCGTTGAAGAAACGTGGGATCCCCCACGAGGTTCTCAACGCCAAACAGCACGCTCGTGAGGCGGCGATCATCGCCCAGGCCGGCCGCAAGGGAGCGATCACCGTTGCCACGAACATGGCCGGTCGTGGCGTCGACATCATGCTCGGAGGGAACCCGGAGGAGCTTGCCAAGGCGGCAGTGGCGAAGGCCGGCTACGAACCGGGTTCGGAGGAGTACGCGGCCGCACTCGAGGAGATGGTGAAAGACTTCCGCAAGCGCACCGAAGCGGAGCGGCAGGAAATCCTCGAGGTGGGCGGCCTGTACGTGGTCGGTACCGAGCGCCATGAGTCCCGCCGGATCGACAACCAGCTCAGGGGCAGGTCCGGCCGTCAGGGCGACCCCGGTGAGTCGCGGTTCTTCCTGTCGCTGGGCGACGATCTCATGCGCCGGTTCGCCTCCGATCGGGTCGAGGCCATCATGAACCGTCTTCGGATCCCCGAGGACGTGCCCATCGAGGCGAAGATGGTGTCCAAGGCCATCGAGAAGGCTCAGGGGCAGGTCGAAGCGCAGAACTTCGAGATCCGCAAGAACGTACTCAAGTACGACGAAGTGATGAATCGCCAGCGCGAGGTGATTTACGAATGGCGGAACAACCTGCTCCGTCAGGAATCGAGCGAAACGCTGGTTCGTGACTGGATCGAAGAGATCATCGAGGCGACCGTCGAAGGCGTTCTCGGTGAGGCCTCTCCTCGTGATTGGGACTGGGAGGAACTTCGCCAGCAGCTTGGCGTCTTCTACACGACCGGACTCGAACTCGACGCCCTCGACGATGGTCACGGAATCGACGTCGCCGACGTGGTCGACGCTGCGGTGGAAGAGGCGCAGGCGCTCTACGACGAGCGGGAAAAGGAGTTGGGGAGCGAGACGCTCCGCAAGATCGAGAAGACCGTCGTGCTGGCCGTGATCGATACGAAGTGGCGTGAGCATCTCGCCGAAATGGACTACCTGCGGGCCGGGATCGGTCTGCGAGCTATGGGACAGAGGGATCCGCTGGTCGAGTACCAGCGTGAGGGCTACGACATGTTCGCCGAGATGGTCGATTCGGTGAAGCGTGACACGGCTCGTTACCTCTTTCACGTGCAGGTGGCACAGGAGGCCGAGAAGGCCAGGCAGCAGCAGCGCATCCATCAGCAGGAGGCGGCCGCCGCCGGCGGTCATTCCACCCGGCAGGCGGTGTCGACCAAGGTTGGTCGCAACGAACTGTGCCCCTGCGGGTCCGGCAAGAAGTACAAGCACTGCCACGGCAAGAGAACCTGATTGGCTTCCCGCGCGTTGCGAGGAACTCAACCCTCCTAGACGGCTCTGGTGGCTGACAACTAACGACTGCCCGCTACCATTCTCGCTCTAATGGATATTGACCCCCGATCGCTCCTGAGTGAACTGCGCGCCCGCCTCTCCGATGCCCGGAGGTTCCTTTGACCTCGATGCCAAGGCTGAACAGCTCCCGAAGCTGAGAGAAGTGGCATCCTCTCCGGACCTGTGGTCCGATGCGACCCGTGCAGCGGAGGTCAACAGGACCCTGGCACGCTACGAAGGTCTCATCGCGCACGTCGATCGTCTGGAGGCCGCCCTCGACGACGCGGAGGTGATGCTGGACCTCGCGGGAGAGGAAGACGACGCCGGCGCAGCGCGTGAGGCCGTCGAGGGTCTGGTCGCCGCCGAGGAGGATCTCCAGAAGCTCGAAACGGAGTCTCTGTATTTCGGCAAGTACGACGACGCACCCGCGATCTTCAGTGTGCACGCCGGCGCGGGTGGTGTCGACGCCCAGGACTGGGCGGAGATGCTGCTGCGGATGTATCTGCGATATCTCGAGAACAAAGGCCTGAAGGTGGAGATCGACGAGATCACCCCTGGGGATGAGGCGGGCATCAAGTCGGCGACGCTGACCGTCGAAGGTGAGCACGCGTATGGGATCCTCGAGGGTGAACGCGGTGTGCATCGTCTGGTCAGGATCAGCCCCTTCGACGCGGCTCGGCGACGGCACACGTCGTTTGTGGGGGTCGATGTGATCCCTGAGGTGGAGGAGGAAGAGGTCGAGATCAACCAGGATGACCTGAGAATCGAGACATACCGTTCTCAAGGAGCCGGAGGGCAGCACGTCAACGTCACCGATTCGGCCGTGCGGATTACACACCTTCCCACCGGCACCGTCGTGACATGCCAGAACGAGCGTTCCCAACTGCAGAACCGTGCCCGTGCCATGGCCATCCTGAAGGCCCGGCTCGGGGAACTCGCCAGGCAGGATCACGCCAAGGAGCTCGACGAGATCCGTGGCGACCAGGAGGCTGCGGCATGGGGCCGCCAGCTGCGTTCCTACGTCCTACAGCCATATCAGATGGTGAAGGACCTTCGGACCGGCATGGAGGTCGGTAACGTGCAGGGAGTTCTCGACGGTGATCTCGACCAGTTCGTGGAGGCCTACCTTCACTGGCGCCGCGAGAAGCAGGAGCAGGAAACCCAATAATGCACTGTCATTCCCGATGCTTG
Source organism: Gammaproteobacteria bacterium (assembly GCA_011682695.1). NCBI lineage: Bacteria > Pseudomonadati > Pseudomonadota > Gammaproteobacteria > Gammaproteobacteria bacterium. The sequence continues at coordinate 9,649 of JAACED010000056.1, read as the reverse complement.
TTATCCTTCTCGGCGCCCGGTGCGGAGTTCGGGGCGGAACATACGTCCGGCAGTTCCGATGTTGGGGCCGCCGCTGAAGTGAGTGGTCCATGATTCTTCTCGAAGGTGTTACGAAGGTTTACGAGGGAGGCACGGTCGCGCTGCGCGACATCGACCTCAACGTCAAGAAGGGCGAATTCCTGTTCGTCGTCGGCCCGTCGGGTTCCGGCAAGTCGACGCTCATCAGCCTGGTGCTGCGTGAGCAACGGGTGACCCGGGGCAAGATATGGGTGGCGGGCAAGGACATCACCAAGATGCCCGCATGGAAGGTTCCCCATCTGCGCCGCTCGGTGGGGACGGTGTTCCAGGACTACAAACTGCTGCCGACCCGAACCGTGTCCGAGAACGTCGGGTTCGCGCTCGAGGTGCTCGGTCGGCCCCGCTCGGTCGTGAACCGCCAGGTGCAGCAGGTGCTCGAACTCGTGGGTTTGCAGACCAAAGGCGACCGCTATCCGCGTCAGCTCTCCGGTGGTGAGCAGCAGCGCGTCTCGGTTGCCAGGGCGTTTGTGAACCGACCACCGATCCTGCTTGCGGACGAACCGACCGGCAACCTCGATCCGGCAACGTCGGTGGGCATCATGCGCGTGTTGGATCGTGTGAACCGTACCGGAACGACAGTGGTCATGGCGACGCACGATCATGCGATCGTTGATGCCATGCGTCGCAGAGTCGTCCAGTTGGAGCGCGGCAAGATTATCCGTGATGAGACACGTGGTACCTACGAGAGCATCAACCGAGGTGGTGATTCCTGATGCGAAGGCTCCTGTTCCTCGTGCGAGAAGCGTTTTCCAGCCTACGTCGTAATCTGCTCGTGATGACTGCCGCCGTTGTCGCGGTGTTCATCAGTCTCACGCTGGTGTTCGGGGCTCTCGTGCTCAGCGAGCTCGTCAAGGTGAACACGGCTCGGTGGCAGCAGGGCGTTCACGTGATCGTGTTCCTCAAAGACGACGTTCCCGCCCAGGCCCAGATCGACCTGCAGTCGGAGATCCAAGGTTGGGACGAGGTGAAAGACACGTCCTTCTGCGACAAGCAGTGTGCTTATGCGGAATTCAAGGAGATGTTCGCTGAGCAGCCTGCCATTGTCGAGGATGTTGATCCTTCGATCCTGCCGCCATCGATCCGGATCAAGCTCGTAAACATCGACAGCTACAAGGACATCACGTTTCGGCTGATCGACAATCCCGCGGTTCGCAAAGTCGTGACTGCCGGGGATCGGTTCGACCAACTGTCTTCAGTTACCAAGGCGCTCAACTGGCTGGGGATCGGCCTGGCCATCCTGCTCGGGGTCGCGTCGATCGTACTCATCGCGAATACCATTCGTATGGCCGTCTACGCTCGGCGTGAGGAGGTGGCGGTCATGCGACTCGTCGGCGCTTCGAGCTGGTTCATTCGTATCCCGTTCCTTCTCGAAGGCATGATCCAGGGTCTGATCGGCGCCGCGCTCGCCGTGGGTACGATCTGGCTGGCGCAGAGTTTCGTTTCCAGCCACATTCCGAGCACGTTCCTGATCCGACTATCGGTCGGCAACGACTTCCTCATCAAGTGGAGCATCGCGATTCTGGCGTTTGGAGCGATCGCAGGTGTACTGGGCAGCGCCACCGGCGTGCGCCGTTTCTTGAAGGTGTGACATGCGCAAGCTGATCGTCGTGATATTGGTGGCGACGCTGGCGGCCCTGTCGATCCCCGCCGGCGCCACGAACGATCCGGTACAGCGACTGGACGAGATCGAGAAGCAGATCTCGGACCTCAACAAGAAGATCTCGGCCCAGAAGGGCGAGCGCACCGCCATCCAGAATGAGCTGGCGTCAGCCGAGGAGCGTCTGACCGCGGTCCGGGTCGAGCTGGACCTCGCAGAAGCCAGGGTGCGGGAAGTGGAGGCGACGATCGCCGAAGAGGAAGCACACCTGGCGGATGTGCAGGCCGAACTCGCCGATCTGGAGCTACAGCTCACCGGTACCCGGTTGAGCATTCGCGACACCCTGGACTTGATTCGTGACCGAGCAGTCGAGATGTACATGGGTGGCGTTCCCGATCTCGGGGCAGTCGTTTTCGGCGCGGGTGACATGACCACGGCCGCACTGGGCGTGAGCTACGCCCAGGAGGTGGTGTCATCGAGTGAGGTGCTGATGCATGACCTCGAGGGTCTGCAGAGCCTCGAGGCGCGGCAGATGGCGGACGTGGAAGATCGCAAGTCTGCCGTACAGGCGACACTCACCGAGATGGATCAGCGCCGGGTGGAGTTGGAGGCCGACCGTGTCGAGGTCGACATCCGCAGGTCGGAGGCGCAAGCCGAGATGGACCGCCAGCAGGAGCTGCTCGACCAGGTAACGCGCGACATCGGAACCATCGAGGGCGAGCTGACCGCGCTCGAGCGCGAGTCGAAGAAGATGGAGGCCGAGATCGCCGCTCGCCAGCGGGCCTCCGGTGAACGTCCGTCGACGCTCGGGTGGCCCGTGGACGGCAGAGTGACTTCTCCGTTCGGCTGGCGAATCCACCCGATTTTCGGAACCAAGAAACTGCACACGGGCATCGACATCGCTGCCGGCTACGGAACGCCGATCAGGTCGGCCGGCTACGGGACCGTGATCCTTGCTGAGAGGTACGGCGGCTACGGCAACGCGACGGTCATCGATCACGGTGGAGGCCTGTCGACGCTGTACGCGCACCAATCCAAGATCATCGTCAGGAACGGGCAGGACGTGAAGTTGGGAGAGGTGATCGGCTACGTCGGTTGCACCGGGTACTGCACCGGTCCTCACCTGCACTTCGAAACGAGAGAGAACGGCACTCCCGTAGACCCGATGAAATACCTGCCGTGAAAGTCGTCGCCACCAACCGCAAGGCGAGGCACGAGTACGACATCACCGAGACGATCGAGGCGGGTCTCGTCCTGAAGGGTTCAGAGGTCAAGAGCATGCGGGCGGGCCTCGTGAACCTCAAGGACTCGTATGTTCAGTTCAGGGACGGAGAGGCATGGCTCGTGGGCTGTCATATCTCCCCGTACTCGTTCGCCAGAGGTGGCGGGCACGACCCTGATCGTGATCGCAAGTTGCTCCTGCACCGCAGAGAGATTGCCCGGATCGCCGCCAAAGTGGCCGAGCGGGGCCTGACGCTCGTGGCGCTGCGTGTCTACTTCAAAGACGGTATCGCCAAGCTCGAACTCGGCCTGGGTCGTGGGCGAGCCCACTACGACAAGCGCAGGGCGATCAGGGACAAGGAGCAGCGCCGGGAGATGGACCGGGCGGCTCGGCACCGGGGACGGACCTGACCTTCTGTCCCTGAGGGGAAGTGGACCCGGTGAGGGACGAGCCGAGGTCGTTGGGGGTGGGGCACCTGGAGGATCGGGTGTGTGGTCGTGGCCCTACGACTCGGCGCCGATGGTTTCGAGCTGTTCGAAGATGGCGAGCATCTGGTCTTCCGGGAGCAGGCCGGCGGTGCGGCCCAGCACGGTGCCGTCGGGTGCTGTGAACACCCAGAACGGAAATGCCGACACGCCGAACTGGCGGCTCAGCGCTCCGGAATCGTCGAGAATCACGGGGAAGGGGAACTGCTGTTCTTGCAGGTATGGCAGCAGTGGGTTGGCGGCCGTGTCGTCCATGGCGGTGGTGATGCTGACGATCTCCATGTGCGGGTTCTCGGAAGCGTGGGCTTCATACCAAGCCTTTACGACCGGAAGTTCCTTCTGGCAGTAGGGGCACCAGTGGGCCCAGATCAGCCAGGCTCGAGGCGTTCCATCCGCCGGGTCGATCGTGTGGGTGGTGCCATCGGAATACCAGACACCGGAGACTTCGCCGAGAGTGAGTCCCTGCGCCGGGTCCTGGCCTCCACCAGGGAATTGCGGCAAGTCCTGGGCAACGACGGGTGCCACGTCCAGGGTGGGGACAGGCGAGGACTCGACCGCCTGGAGACGATTCTCGGTGTTGGCGAGCGAGCTCTGCAGGGTGGCCATCTGCGACTGGAGTCCGGCGATGCCGCTCTCGAGATCCGCAGCGTCGTCGTTGGTCTTTTGTAGACTTTGATAGAGGGCGAAGTTGGCTGCAAGAGCCGCAACGGCAATCACCAGGGCGACGATGCTGATCCATCCCCACGGCCCGCGGGGCCGCCGGGTGGGTTCGTCGAACGGATTGTCGAGTTCGGGCATGTCGATGACACGGTACCGGGCATCGCTCAGAAAGGGGAACCTGAATCCTCAGGTATGCGGTATCGTAGGTGAACAACCGAGGGGCTGAATGGAATCGACTTGCGGAGTCGACACCATGTCCACCATCCGAGTTGCTCAGACTCGTTAAACGGGGCAAAGAGAGATCTGACAATTCAGAACTCGCCTACGCTGCGTAAGCAGTTGTAGGAACATCGCACCCCGCAAGGGGAGACGGGGCCAGACCGCGCAGCCTGGCAACAGAAGCGTGGTTGACGGCAGGGAAAGACCGCCAGACGGTTCGGAAGAGACGAACTGACAGCCGGCAAAGACCGGTAGGCCGCGAGGCCAACGGTTACCTCCACCGCGAGTGAGGATGATGGTGAGGGCGGGCTGAGACCCGTGAGGACCCGGGTTCGAATCCCGGCAGCTCCACTACGGGGTGTTAGCGAAATTACGGCATTTTGTTAGCGGAATAGACGTAAGGACCGAACGCTATCAGGGAGCGTTGTGACCGATCACGGGTCTGTGCCTTGTCGAGGTCGCTGCGGTGTACGAGCAACCGGTACGGCTGAGTTACCCCGTACCACGGAAACGTGCCGTCGTCATCCGCAGTGAGTAGCTCGACCGCCAAGCCCTCATCGTTGCATGCAGCAGCGATGAGATGTGCTCGGAACCGGTCAGGGCCGACAGGCACATAGACGAGATCGTCCTTCCGGTTCATCCGGCGTTCCACCATCGGTCTGGGTCAGGCGTTGGGGACTTCTTGATCTGTTCGCCGGAGGTACCACGTCTGGAGGTGTCACGTCGTCTACCTTCGATTCGCAGCGCCCACCAGACAACCACACCGATCAGCACCAACAAACTCACGACAACGACGGCGACGACGACCGGTTCGTGCAACCGTCGCTCGTTGATGATCTTGTCGAGGTGATCCTCAACCGCAACCGGCGTCGAGAGTACAAGTCCGAGAACAGTCACTGCCTTCACAACGCTACACCGTGCCCGCATCCCGGTGAACCGCATTCAGGTCCGCCGATCTGCACCCAAACGAATGTGCAAGCCTGACCCAAGAAGTGTGCAAGGACCATCAGCACCTCCGAAAACATTTCCTCTGATCAGGCGAAATGATTTCCGCTAACTCTCCACTACGGGGTGTTCGTAGAAACACCCCCGCTTTTGTAGCGAGGAAGAACCTACAGCGAGCTACTGCCAACCCTGTGAGAGAATCCACCGTATGACCTGATTCGTGGTGCTCGGGGTTGTGTTGGCTGTGCTAAGTGTCGTCGGCTATGCCGCGCATCGGGTTTCCCGCTGGGCGGGGGAACGGGGTTGGGTCTACAACAAGTACAACCCGAGGCCTCCCGGCAGAAGGACGCTCGGGAGTCTCGAACAGATCTTTCAGCCGACCATCGAGTATGTGATCGATCAGCAGTCATCGGAACAGACACGGGCAATTCAGGACGAATCCAGTGACAAACCCGACGCGGGTTTCCCTTCGACGAACGCCTGACGGCTTCTCGCCATCTCCTGTTTGCCGGGATCTTTGATCAGAAGGAAGAGCGATTCGACTCCCCGGCGGCGTTTGTAGGCGTCATACCGCTCTTCGGTATCCACCTTCATGAAGACGTGCTTCGACCTTGATCCATGCATGCGGGTATCGCACTTGATACTATCAGCTGGGTAGGTGAGGAGCGGGTGATGGAAGACGACGACAGGAGCTTGGACGATCTGTTGGCTGAGCTTGCCGACGTGCAACAGCGTCTCATCGAGCTGTCATCTGACGCTTTCGCCGAACGGTTCGAACTCCGGGGACGTCAGTACACCCTGCGGGAGCAGACCGCCACGTTCTCTCGGGACTGGGACCTGGACCGCAGCAGCGAAGAGCTCCTGGCCGAGTTGGCGTCGCTGCGGGAACGCCTCCATCAGTTGGACCGACAGAAGATCGACGTGGCAACTCGGTATGGGGGTGGCACCAACACGCAGGCGGCAGTGAAGGCTGGGGTGCCGTGCAGCTCAACCAGGGCATCGATGCTGCTCAGGGGGGCCGGTGACCTGCATGCGAGGATCGGGCGCATCAAAGCGATCCTCACCGACCGAGTGTCGAACCTGATCAGTGATCTTGAAACTGTGGCTGTCCGCACCAGATTCGAGGAGAGACCGTGCCCAGGATCGGCTTCGGAATAGCCCTCTCACTCGCCGTCCTGTCGGCCAGTCCGGCCCTTGCGGCCGGGTCGCCGCAGACGATCATCGTCACCGTGGGAAACCGTAATCCGCAACCCGATCACCTCGTCCAAGTGCGTGTCACGGTCCTCGACGAGGCCGATGAGCCGGTGAACGTCGATTACCCGGATGAACTGCTGGAAGTGCGGGACGACTCTGGTATGTCGTTGCCGTTCCGGCCCAAGATGCGACAGACATACGTTGGTGTGTACGAGACGAACCTGTCCTTCTCGCGTTCCGGGGTCTGGACGATCATCGTCGGTCCCGACGAGACCGACGTGACGACGGTTCCTGCACAGGTCAAGATCTTCGTTCGAGGCCGCGTGACTACTTCAATCGGCTCGGAATCGATCGCGGCAGCTGTGGCGCTGGTGCTGTTTGTCCTGCTCGTTGTGGCTGTCTTTGGCAGTCGGCTGCGGCGCTTGAAAAGGGCCGCCAAGGAAGCGCCGGAGCCCGAAGCCCACGACACCTGGTGGTGGTGACACCCAGTGCCTCGACAGACAACCTTTGCGGCGCTCTCCGCCTTCACGTGAGGAGTAACAAACCGACGAATGGTGTGTACGCGCACCACGTGGTGAGGCGCGAATCGCCCGGTCGGTGAATCTTGTTGGCCGGCAAGTACGCAGTGTTCGCAGAAACACGGCACTTCTGTCGATAGAGCAACGTGGCAGCCGACACGAACATATGGGAGAAGGCGACACCGACCACCGATTCCTTCAACTCCAACACGGCAACTGCGACTTTGTCCGCCTCACCGGCGAACAAGTACGGTACGTCGCCAAGCGTCCTTGCCATGGCTCCGGCGAAACGTGACTCCTTGCTCCGCCCGGAGGTGGCAGGTGCGTCACATCGCCGACAGAACCTACAGAATGTCACCGTTTGAGACGAAGTACGTCGTAGAGTGAGAAATCGCGCGAGGCGAGTGGTCATGGCGACTGGCGCGATCGCACGGACAAGAGGTAGGAGTGCCACCCTTCAAAACGACGCTCCCTGACAGTGGAGGAACCAGGTCTGGCATGCGCACTCGTTCACCGTGTGTAAACCTTCTCGTCGGTCTGGTTGCGCTTTCTCTCGCCTTGTGGGGTGTTGTGCCTCCGGCGCCCGCGCGAGGGGCCGAGGTTCCCCCACAACCGATGACCACGGGCCACAAGTCTGAACTCGGTCGGTTCTCACCGAGATCATCGGAGTCGTTCCCGCCTGAGATCGCGAACTCGGCTCTGAGGGAGGCCGTCGCGCGTGTCGCGACCGGCCGGCCGACGGGAGTGGGCTTGTCCGTTTCAGGGAACCGGATTCTCGTCGATGTCCAGCACAGCCTCGATGCGGCCGCCATGCATGCGTCTCTCCGGGCGGTGGACGCGATCGTCTATCGGGAGATCGGTTCGGGCCTCGTGGAAGCCTTCGTACCTGCCACGAGTGTCGGCGTCCTCGAGCACATGGCCGGCGTGCAGAGCGTCGTACTGCCGCCCCGTGCGGTCCCCCTCTCCTCGCCGGCGATTTCGCCAAGCAGTGCAATCGCGTTGGCGGCTTCGGTCGTGGGTGAGGAGGTCGCAAAGACGCGCGCCGATGTCTGGCATCTTGGGGGGTACAGCGGGGCCGGAGTGAAGATCGGGATTATCGACTTCTTCGACTCTGCCGTTTGGGATCCTGCCCAGAGTGCCGGTGAGGTGCCGGCCCCGGCAGGCGTGGCCTGCTGGTCGAGTGGGGTCGCGTGCGATATCTGGACTGCATCCCCTGGATCCCAGCACGGGACGGCAGTCGTCGAGATCGTCCACGAGATGGCTCCCGGCGCCGGCCTCTACCTCGCAACTGCGGCGACTCCCGGCGATTACGAGACCGTACTCGACTACTTCGCTGCGCAGGGCGTGAAGATCGTGTCGCATTCCCTTACGTGGTCCTATGACGGACCCGGTGACGGAACCGGCCCGGCCGCCGACGTCGTCGCCTACGCCGTCTCCAAAGGCATGACATGGATCAGTGCTGCGGGGAACTTCGCCGGGGGACGCTACTGGCACGGCCCGTGGGCCGACACCAATGCCAACGGCTGGCTCGACTTTGCGCCAGGCGACGAAGTCTTCGAGTTCTACTGTGGCTGGAGTACCGGTCTGCGCTGGAGCGATTGGGATGCCGCCATTCCGACCGACTATGACATCTATATCTGGGATAACAGCGCAGATGTCGGCAATCTGAGCCTCGCGAAGGCATCTGGCACCTCCAGTCAAACCGCTGGATCCGCGCCACTGGAATCCTTCGAGTTGACGTGCGTCGATTCGAGCGATGTTGACTATCTTGCCGTCGGCTTGGTCGATGCGGGGGACGGCACGACGGGCGACAATCTCGAGCTCGCTTTCTCCAACGGTCCCATCGAGTACTGGTCCGACCCGTACAGCGCCGCGATCCCATTCGGGGATGCGGGCAGTTCGGGTGCTGTCTCGGTGGGGGCGATCGACCCGCCGACTGGGGTCATTGCAGGCAGCTACAGCTCCCAGGGCCCGACGAACGACAACCGGATCAAACCGGACTTGTCCGCCGCATCCGGTGTCGCCAGCTACACATACGGCACGTTCAACGGTACGAGTGCGTCGGCTCCGGCCACCGCTGGAGCAGCGGCGCTGATCGTCCAGGCCGGCCTTGCCGGCACACCGGCGCAGGTCACGTCGTACCTGGTGGACAACGCGACCGTCGATCGGGGCACTTCGGGGGACGACAACATCTACGGGTCCGGGGAACTCGTGCTCCCCGACCCGCCGAACACCGCGCCCGTGGCGGTGGACGATGTGGTGTCGACGGATGAGGACACGTTGCTGTCCGGTGACGTATTGGCGGCAAATCCGACAACACCCGACTCCGATCCGGACGGGGACTCGCTGTCCGCGTCGTTGGGGATTGATGCCGGTCACGGTGTGGTGACGGTTGGTTCGGACGGCACGTTCACCTATATGCCGGATGCCGACTGGAACGGGTCGGATTCGTTCACGTACACGTTGTCTGACGGGTTCCTTACGGACACGGCGACGGTGTCGATCACGGTGACCGCGGTGGACGATCCGCCGGTCTCGCGGTTGTGGGGTTTGGATCGGTTCGCGACGGCGGCGTCGGTAGCGTCGGCCATATTCCCGTTTCCGGCTCAGCGGGTGTATTTGGCATACGGGCTCGACTTTCCGGATGCGTTGGCGGGCGGTCCGGCTGCGGCGTTGGATGGTGCGCCGCTGTTGTTGACCCGCAGCGATGTGGTGCCGCAGGTGACGGCGG
>JAACED010000055.1 GCA_011682695.1 Gammaproteobacteria bacterium | reverse complement strand
GAGCCAGAGGCGCGACACCCGGTACAGGCCGGTCTCGGCGACCACCACGAACGACTCGTCTGCGCTCAACGCGACACCGTTGGAGAAGTACAGGCCGCCGAGGAGCAGTTCGAGAGTGCCATCGGGACGCAGGGCGAACAGCCGCCCGGTGTCCGAATGCTCCATGAGGTCCAGCTTGTAGTGCGCGATGTCGAACCGGGTGCTGGACACGCTGAAGTAGATCGTCCCATCCGCGGCGATCGCCGCGTTGTTCGTCTCGAGGAAGCGCTCGCCTTCGTAACTGTCGGCCAGCGTGGTGAGTGTCCCGTCCGGTTCGAGACGCAGCAGGCCTTGATACGCGTCACAGATGACGAGCCTGCCGTCACCGTCGATCTCCAATCCGAGCGGCCGTCCGTTCGTGTCGGCGATGACCTGCGGTTCCCCACCGTCGGGCGGGTATCGCAGAATCCGGCCGTCTTCCAGGCCGGCGTAGACACGCCCTTGGGCGTCGAGCACCACATCCTCGGGCGCGACGCCGGGAGCGGGCCAGATCTCAACGCCGGCGAGGGCGTTGTTTACCTCGTACTCGCCGACGAGTTCAGGAGCGGCAGGTGGCTGCCATTTCACGGGTTCGATGCGGGACATCGGGTCACCTCCTCTGGGGCTACCTTACGCCTCGGGCCTATCGATGCGCCCCCTGGGCCAGGATCCGCTATCCTAAAAGCGCTGCATGAGCGGCGACTCGCCCGGTTTCTCTTTCCGCCCAACTGAGTGTGGCCGAGTCAGACAAGACAGCGGACCCGGGGGGCGGACGGACCCAGCAGGAAAGGGCGAAAGCCAGCATGAATATCTATGTAGGGAACCTTCCCTTCAACTCCACCGGCAGTGACCTCGAGCGTTTGTTCGGGGAGCACGGTGAAGTGACCTCCGCCAGCGTGATCAGTGACCGGGAGACCGGCCGCTCACGCGGGTTCGGTTTCGTGGAGATGGCCAATGCCGACGAGGCGAAGACTGCCATCCAGGAACTCGACGGACACGACTTCGGTGGTCGCAGACTCAAGGTCAACGAGGCTCGTCCTCGGCGCTAGCACCAAGTGAATCGGAAGAGCCGCCGGTATCCCCGGCGGCTTTTTCTTTGCGCCTGTGGATACTGCGAACCCAGGGCTCAGGGGTACCCATAGGGGACCTACGAGCCCAGGGCTCAGGGGGATACGCGGCGCAGTCGGACGACGAGCGACGCCAGCAGCCCGGGCCGTGTTGACACGTCGGAAGGACGAGGCAGCCGCTTGAGTCGGTGATCGTCGGTGAAGAGCCGGCCTGCGACTCCGAGTGCGACCACGGTCGAGGTCGTCGCCACCGAACCCAGGATCAGGTACATGATCGCCGCCTGCACCAGGACCGCGTCGACCGGATCGACACCGGCGAGGATCAGTCCGGTCATCGCCCCGGGAAGGAACACGAGACCCACCGCCTTCGTGGTCTCGATCTGGGGTGTCAGCGCAGTGCGGAGCGCAGCCCTCACGTACGGTCGTGCCGCCAAACCCGACGCCTGGCCCAGGGCGAGGCGTGCCTCGACCTCGTGGCGCTTGTCGCGGATCTCCTCGATGACTCTGCGTGCCGCCACGACCGTCGCTTTCATCGAGTTGCCGATCATCATCCCGGCCAACGGCACGAGGGTTCGGCCTTCGAGCGGAAACACGCGCAACCCGAAGATGACTCCGAGCGTCACCACCGAGGAGATCCCGAGCGCCAGGAAGCTGAGGCGAAGGATGTCCGGAACCTCACGTGCCCGACGCTGCACGACGATCGCTGCGAAGACGGTCATTGCGCCGACCCAGATCCACGACAAGATCAGCGGCTGTGCCGGGTCGATGACGATCGCCAGGACCGCTCCCACGGCCAGGAGCTGAACGATCGAGCGAATGGTCGCCCAGACGATCTCGCGTTCGAGGTGAAGGCGCTGCCAGAGTGACAGGCCGAGCGCCACGACGATGAGCACCAGCGACGCGATCAAACCGAGAGTCGTGACATCGCCGCTAGCCATGGTTCCCCCCATTCAGGAAACTTTGCACGGAAGCCCCATCGGAGACGAGTTGCCCGTCGCTGATCACCATCACTTCGTCCGCCAATCTGCGGACCTGGGCCACGTCGTGGGTCACCCACAGGATCGGGACACCGTCGAGGCCACGTACGAGGTCCTCGAGATGTTCTGTTGCCGCCGGGTCGAGTGACGCCGTCGGCTCGTCCATCAGCAGGACCTCGGGACCGGTGGCGAGCGTTCGGGCGAGACACAGACGCTGCGCCTCTCCCCCGGACAGGTCGTCGACGGGTTCATCGAGAAACGACTCATCGAGCCCGACGCCTCGAAAGAGCGCTCTCGCCTCGGGTTCGGTGATGGACGGCTCCGCCACCCGCAGGTTGTCGAGGCCGGTCCCACCGAACAGCACCGGCTGCTGGAACACCATGCCGACCTTGCGACGGAGAGCCAGCGTGTCCATGGTGGAGAGATCCTCGCCTCGAAAACGGATCGATCCGCGATCGGGGACGGCGAGCCGGTTGCACAGCCTGAGCAGCGTCGTCTTGCCCGCACCCGAGGGACCGACGATGACGGTGATGCCCTCCCCCTGGACGACCGCATGATCGATCTGCAGGATCGGCGCACCGTCGCCGCCGGCCACGAGCACATCCTCGAACTCGAAAAGGGCACTCACGGCGCCACGTTACTCCTCGAACGTTGAACCCAGGGCTCAGGGGTACCCATAGGGGACCTACGAGCCCAGGGTTCAGGGGGATGTGCACGACATGTCACACCCATGCCTCATGATCGGGGCATGCAGACCGACAAACTCATCCTCGACCTGGCTGCCGGCCAAGGCGGCGTCATCAGGAAGGACCAGGCACTCGAACGCGGAATGACCGTCGGCAAGATCCGAAAGCGGGTCCACTCGGGCCAATGGCAATCCCTGGCCCGTTCCGTATACCGAATCTTCGACATGACCGACTCCGTAAACCGCATACGGGCCGCCATCGCAGGGCTGCCCGACGCCGTCGTCTCTCACGAATCGGCAGCCGAGATGCTCTCCATTCCCCTCGTTCGCCGCGGGCTCGCCGTGGTCACCGTCCACAGCCAGACCACCCACAGCTTCCCGGGCGTCACCATCCATCGCTGTCACGACCTGGACCCGTGTCACATCGCGACGATCGACAACCTGCCCGTGACGACGGCGGCCCGCACGATCGTCGACCTCGCCGCGCTGCTGCACCCCAGGCATCTCGCCGCGATCCTCGATGATCTCCTCGCCTCCAAACAGCTGACCGTCCCCGAAGTGCAGGAAGTGGCGTCTGCGGTCTCGAGGCGTGGCAAACCGGGCTCGGCCTCTCTCAGAACCGTGCTCGCGGAACGGGCCGACTCACCCAACGAGAACGCCAGCCGACTCGAGCTGCTCGGTTTCGAGGTGCTGCGGTCTTCCCAACTCCCCGACCCCATGATCGAGTATCCGATTCCGTGGGCAGAAGATCGGCGCTTCGACGCGGCGTACCCCCATGCGAAGCTCGCGATCGAGTGGGACTCGCGAAGGTGGCACACCCAGGTCGAGGCGTTCGAACGAGACCGGCGCCGAGATCGCCTGGCGACGCTGCACGGCTGGCGACTCGTCCGATTCACGTGGGATGACCTCACCACACGCCCCGCGGAGGTCGCCGAGACCGTCCGCCGTCTCCTGGCGAAGTAGCGACCCGCGTGCACGTTGAACCCAGGGCTCAGGGGTACCCATAGGGGACCTACGAGCCCAGGGTTCAGGGGGACACCCGTGTACACGGGCACCGAGAGTCCGATTCGCTAGCCGCGCACCGCCAGCAACTCGCCGACACGCTGGAGGAAAGCGGCGGCAGGCGCCCCATCCATGAATGCGTGATCGAACGTGAGCGACAACACCACACGAGTCTCGGCGATCACCGACCCGTCTCGGCCGAATCCCGGGCCGGTGCGTACCGCCCCCACGCCGAGGATCGCCACCTGGGGAAGGTTGATGATCGGTGTGAATCCGTCTATCCCCCACCGCCCCAGATTGGTCACCGTGAACGTACCGCCCTCGAAGTCGGCAGCTGCCAGTTCCTTGGCCGTCGCCCGGTCCGCCAGTCTTGCGATCTCTTCGGCGATTTCGTCCACCGTTCGTGCGGCCGGGCTCCTCACCACCGGAGCCACCAAACCGTCGTCGGTCTGCACCGCCACGGCGATGTGTGCAGTCGAAGACGCGGTGAACCGGTCCCCTTCGCGCACACCGTTCAACGCGAGATGCTCCTCCAGCGCGACCGCTGCCGCCTTCACGACGGACGCGGTGATGTGCGCTGGGACACCGCCGCTCAGCACGATGGTCGAATGCAGCGTGACAGGAGCCGTCTCCAGATGCCCTCGCCGCATGTTGCGAGCGACGACTTCGCGAAGGCCCGCGAGCGCGACCCCGGTGTCGCGCGCGCCGTGTCGGGCTTCGGCGGAACGCACATCCGCCTCTGTGATCCGGCCTCCGGGCCCGGAGCCGGACACGCCGGCCAGGTCGACGTCGAGCTCCCTGGCGAGCCGTCGTGCGGCAGGCGAAGCAACCGTTGCCGGCGCCTCTCCGACCGTATCGAGCGCGGGAGTCGGGGTCGCCGCCACAGGAGGTGATTCCCCTGCGGCGGCTATCCGACAGATCGGCGTCCCCTGCGCCACCGGTTCATTGATGTCGACCGGGTCGACCACGACACCGGCGGCAGGAGCGTGGACTTCCGCGGCCACCTTCTCTGCCTGGACCTCGGCGATCAGCTGGCCGTCCTCACATGGTTGGCCTTCGTCGACGAACCAGGCCGTCACGACGGCATCCGCTCCGGCGTCGGTGACCACCGGCATGAGAACGTCGATGGCCATGCGGGCTCAGCCTGTCATCAGTTGTTCGGCGCCGGCGACGATCCGCGCTACCGACGGCAATGTCCACTCCTCGAGCGGGTGGCTGTAGGGAATCGGCACGTCGGGCGTCGCCACGCGCACGGGCGGCGCATCGAGGTAGTCGAATGCACCTTCCACAGCCGTGGTGATCACCTCACCGCTCATTCCGAAGCTCTGGTAATCCTCGTCCACCACCAGCAGGCGATGGGTCTTGCGGACGCTCGCCACGATCGCTTCACGATCGAGCGGCACCAGTGAACGAAGGTCGAGCACCTCGGCTGAGATTCCCTTCTCATCGAGCAGCTCGGCGGCATCCAGCGCCCGGTGCACCGACAGCCCGATCGTCGCCACCGTCACATCGTCGCCCGGCCGAGCGATCGCCGCCTTGCCGATCGGGACTTCGTACGCTTCCTCCGGGACCGGGCCGGTGGCCCGAGGATTGTTCGTCATCCAGCCCAAACCGAGAACGCCTTTGTGGAACATGTAGACGACGGGATTGTCATCTCTGATCGCCGAAGTCATCAGTCCTTTGGCGTCATAGGGATTGGAGGGAACGACGACCTTCATTCCCGGCAGGTGAGCGAAGGTTCCCCACAGCGTCTGCGAGTGCTGTCCGGCGTCCGAATAGCCGCCACCCACGGCGGTCATGAGCACCATCGGCACCTTGACGTTGCCACCGCTGAAGTAATGGATCTTCGCCATGTTGTTGTAGATCTGATCCATGCACACGCCGAAGAAGTCCACGAACATGAGCTCGGCGATCGGGCGGAGCCCATTGATGGCGGCACCGACGGCCGCGCCGATGAATCCGGTCTCGGAAATCGGTGTGTCCATCACCCGTTGCGGGCCGAAGCGATCCAGGAGACCCTCGGTAGACCCGAAGATGCCCCCATAGACGCCGACGTCCTCACCCATGACGAGGACCGATTCGTCGCGTTCCAGCTCAAGGGCGATGGCCTCCGCGATCGCCTTCTGGGTGGTCAGTTTGCGGTCTGTTGCTGTTGTCATGCGACCTCCCCTCTCAAGCGAAGACGTGGTTGAGAGCGTCTTCGGGCTGCGGATACGGGCTCGACTGGGCAAACTCCAGAGCCTCCTCCACTTCGCCGTACATCCGCTCGCGGATACTGTCGACGTCCGATTCGCTCAGGACCCCCTCGTCGAGAAGTCGCCGACCGAATGTGACCAGCGGGTCTCGCTCCGCCATGGCCTTCTTGAACTCGTCGGTGCGATACGCGTCGGCGTCGCCCTCGAAGTGCCCCCACAAGCGATCGGTCTTCACCTCGATGAGGGTCGGCCCGCCTCCGCTTCGCGCCCGGCGGATCGCCTCCCCCACGGCTTCGTACACGCCCACGGGGTCGTTGTCCTCAACGAGGACGCCCGGGATCCCGTACGCGCACGCGCGGTCGCTGTTGTTGGGAATGGCCGTGGCGTCGGCCTTGGGCACCGAGATGGCGTAACCGTTGTCTTCACAGATGAACACGACGGGGAGGTTCCAGGTTGCCGCCAGGTTGAGCGACTCGTGGAATGCACCTTGATTGGCTGCGCCGTCGCCGAAGAACGACAACGCCACGTTGTCGGTGCCGCGCCGACTGAACGCCAGCGCCGCACCACAGGCGACCGGCATGCCCTCGCCGATGATTCCCGAGCACCCGAAGTTCGGCTCGACCGAGAAGAGGTGCATGTGGCCGCCCTTGCCGCGGCCCAGCCCCGTCTCTCTCCCGAAGATCTCCGCTGCCATCTTCTTCAGGTCGACGCCCTGCGCGATGGCCACGTGGTGGGGTCGGTGCGTGGCGGTAATCGCGTCGCCCGCCTTCAGATGCGGTTTCACGCCAACTGCCACCGGCTCTTGCCCGGCTGCCAGATGCATCTCTCCTGGAATGAGGCCCGCCGCGATGTCGAATGCCGGAAGTTTGTCCTCGAAGTAGATCTCCCGGATCCGCTCCTCGAAGCGTCGTATCTTCACCATGGTCTCGTACATGTCGACCAGATGATCTCGCGAAATATCCATCGCACCTCCTGCCCTTGGCCATCAGTGTCCGATTCGAGGGATCGGCGATGTGCCGGCCCTCATGATCTCAACATAGCCCTCAATCGAACTTGTTGACGGATGGAACAATCACACCCTTGCAGCGCACGCTGAACCCAGGGCTCAGGGGTACCCGTGGGGGACCTACGAGCCCAGGGTTCAGAAGGACCCCCGTGCGCACGCTGAACCCAGGGCTCAGGGGTACCCGTGGGGGACCTACGAGCCCTGGGTTCAGCAGGGGGGCTAGAGGACGCCGCCTTCGGTCATCTTCTTCAGGTCGAGGATCTTGTCGAGTTCCTCGGCGGCCAGCCCGCTCATCTCGAGAGCAACCTCGCGGACACCGCGATTGGTGTCCATCGCCACGTGGGCGATGTCGGCCGCCTTGTCGTACCCGACATGTGGCGCCAGCGCCGTGATGATGATGATGTCGCGCTCGACCAGCTCGGTCGCCCGCTCGATGTTCGCCTCGATCCCGTCGACACACTTCTCGGCGAACACCGTCGACGCGTTGGCGAGCAGGTCGATCGACTCGATCAGGTTGTAGCTCATCACCGGCATCATCACGTTCAGCTCGAAGTTGCCGTTCGCGCCACCCCACGTCACCGACACGTCGTTGCCGATGACCTGAGCGGCGACTTGCATGACCGCCTCCGGGATGACCGGGTTGATCTTGCCGGGCATGATCGACGAGCCCGGTTGCAGCGTCGGCAACTGGATCTCACCGATCGCGGTGCGGGGACCGGACGATAGCCAGCGGATGTCGTTGGCGATCTTGAACAGCGACGTCGCAACGGTCTTCAGCATCCCCGAAGTCGCCACGACGGCGTCCTTGGCGGCCTGGGCCTCGAAGTGGTTCTCGGCTTCACGGAACGGATAGCCGGAGCGATCGGCGATGTGGCGGATCATCAGCGGCACCAGGCCGACAGGAGCGTTGAGGCCGGTACCGACCGCCGTGCCGCCCAGCGCCAGCTCCTCGAGTTCGGGGAGGACCTTCTTCATGCGCTCGACGCCCTTGTGGACCTGGGTCGCGTAGCCCGAGAACTCCTGGCCAAGCGTCACCGGGGTGGCGTCCATCAGGTGGGTGCGTCCCGTCTTGACGACGTCTTTGAACTCCTCGGCCTTGGCGTCGAGCGAAGCGCCGAGCTTGCCGAGAGCCGGAAGGAGATCTTCTCGCACGGCGCCCGCGGCGGCGATATGGATGGCCGTCGGGATCACGTCGTTGGAGGACTGCCCGTTGTTGACATGGTCGTTCGGGTGCACCAGCTTCGAACCGAGGTCCCCACCGAGAATCTCGGTCGCCCGGTTGGCGATCACCTCGTTGGCGTTCATGTTCGTCGATGTACCGGACCCGGTCTGGAAGATGTCGACGACGAACTCGCTGTCGAGCTTGCCTTCCATGACCTCGTCGCAGGCCTGCATCACCGCGTCGGCCTTCTCGGCCTCGTAGCGGCCCATCTCCTTGTTGGCCTTCGCGGCGGCCCATTTGATCAGCCCGAGCGCCCAGATGAACCGGCGACCGAACCGCAGCTTGGAAATCGGGAAGTTCTCGACGGCACGCTGGGTCGACGCCCCGTAATAGGCGCCGGCAGGCACCTGCATCTCGCCCATCGAATCCCGTTCGATGCGATAGTCCACGATTCACTCCTCTCATCGATCGGAGGCGACAGCCCCCACCATCTCGAGTCCTCTACCTAGAGGACGTTCTTTCCACTTCAGCCAGGTTTGAACACCGGGAGGTCGTCGGCGACGACGAGCGCCGGCCGGCTGCCCACCCGCGTGGCGAGCAGCGTCTCCAGCTCCTCGGCGTCGGCACGCGCCCATCCGTACGTGGACCAGGTCACCTGCCCGTCTTCGATCAGGGCCAGCGACGGCACGGCGATCACCCCGAACGCGTTCGACATCGCATAGGGAGGCTCGTCATACAGGGTTTCGAAACCGACGCCCAGCTCCTCGTAGAACTCGTCGGTGACCGCCGGGGTGTCCTGCGAAACGGCCAGGATCCTCACCGCAGGCTCGTAGCGGCGCCACTGGTCGTACACCGGCAGCCCCACCCGGCAGGTGGGGCATGAGGTCTTGAACACGATCACCAGGGTGGGCCGGTCGAGGAGATCGCGGAGTGCATGGTGCTTGCCGTCACGGTCGACCAGATGTGTGTCCGGCACTCGGTGTCCCGATTCGATCATCGTGACGCGAAGGTTAGTCCCGGCTCTCGGGGGCCCCGCCGCCCCTCGCCCGTTAGGCTCGCAAAGGCACAGGAGGTGGGAATGGGTTCCGTGACCGGTGGCGATCTGATCGCCGACGTACTCGCCGCAGAGGGCGTCGAGAAGGTGTTCGGCCTGCCGGACGGCACGTACATGGGGCTGCTCAATGGTCTCGAAACCAGAGGGATTCCCATCGTGACGCCCCGGCATGAGACGACCGCGCTGCACATGGCAGGCGCCTACGCCAGGCTCACCGGCCGCCTCGGCGTCGCCATCGCCAGCAACGGCCCTGGCGTCGCCAACGCGCTGCCCGGCGTCGCCGTCGAGAACGCCGAGGGAAACCGGGTCCTGCTGATCACGAGCTCGCGCCGTGTCGCGATCACCGACCCCGACCGGGGCGGCGCGTACCAGTACTTCGATCAGGTCGCGACGATCACTCCGATTGCGAAGTGGTCCGCACGCGCGGTCTCGGCACAGCGTGTCCCCGAGCTCCTGCGCACCGCACTGCGCGAGTCGTTCCGTGGCCGGCCCGGTGTCGTACACCTCGACGTTCCCGAGAACGTCATGAACGGCAAGACCAAACCGGCGCCGGTGTGGCAACCGCGCCGCTACCGGCGCGTCGACCCTCTCGTACCGGACCCGCAGCTCGTCGAACGGGCGGCGCAGCGCCTTGCCCAGGCCGCTCTGCCGATCATCCACGCGGGCGGCGGCGTCATCCATGCCCGGGCCCACGAACAGCTCGCCAGGGTCGCAGAGCTGCTGCACGCTCCGGTCACGACCTCGTGGAGCGGCCGGGGGTCGATGTCGGAGACCTCCCCGCTCGTCTGGCCGATCACCGCCATCGAGGCGACGAACGAGGTGCGTAACGCCGCGGACGTCGTCCTCGTGATCGGGTCACGCATCGGCGAGACCGACTGGTGGGGCAAGGCGCCCAACTGGCGTCAGGATCAGCAGGTGATCCAGGTCGATGTCGACGAGGCGGTATTCGGATCGAACAAGCCTGTCGACCTGGCCATACCGAGCGACGCCGCGACGTTCCTCGAAGCGCTCGCCAAAGCACTCGAGGGGAAACAGGACGAGGATCTGCTCAACGCGCGCCGACCCGAAGTGGACCTGCTCATCGCTTCGCGCATGGACAAGGCCGCCAGGCTCGACAAGCATCTCGAGGACCGCTCCGTGCCGATGAACACCGCACACGTCCCCGCCACGTGCATGGAGGTCTTCGACGATGACGCCGTGTTCGTCGTCGACGGCGGCAACACGGCGGTGTGGGCGAACTTCTTCCTGCAGGTGCGCACCCCCGGCACGATGCTCGCCACCCCCCACTTCGGGATGTTGGGAGCAGGCCTCGGGCAGGCGCTCGGCGCCGCGGAGGCATTCGGTGACCGCCAGGTGTGCTGCATCATCGGGGACGGGGCCTTCGGATTCCACCCGCAGGAGATCGAGACCGCGGTCCGCAACGGCAACCGGATCGTGTTCCTGGTCGTCACCGACCGCCAGTGGGGAATGGTCAAGATGTCCCAGTCGATGGCCCGGCACCCGGTCAAGATGCTGGTCCGCAAGTCCCTCGACCCGGACGAGACGATCAACACCGAACTCGGTGAGATCGGCTACGACGCCATGGCCCGATCCATGGGTGCGCATGGCGAGCGGGTCGCCGACCCTGGGCAGTTGCGCCCGGCGATCGAGAGGAGCCTTGCGACGGGGGGATGTGCGGTCATCCACGTCGATGTCGACCCCAAGAAGCACCTGTGGGCGCCAGGGTTGATGCACTTCAAGAAGATGCACCAAGAGCCGGAAGGGAAATGACGTGATCGATCAGCTCACCCTGAACTTCGACAAGAGCAGCCTGCTCATGCTGAATGTCCTCATCGGCCTGATGATGCTCGGCATGGCCATGGACCTCGACATCAACGATTTCAAGCGCCTCTTGCGCCAGCCCAAGCCGCCGGCGATCGGCCTCGGCGCCCAGTTCATCCTGCTCCCGGCGTTCACCTACCTGCTCACCCTGATCCTGCATCCGGCGCCGTCGATCGCTCTCGGCATGATCCTGGTGGCGTCATGCCCCGGGGGGAACCTGTCGAACGTGATGACCTATCTGGCGGGCGGCAACGCGCCCCTGTCGGTCGGGATGACGGCAGTCTCGACCGCGGCGGCGATCGTGATGACGCCCCTCAACTTCGCGTTCTGGGGCAGTCTCAATCCGGACACCGCCGCGATCCTCAGGCGGGTCTCCCTCGGGCCACTCGACCTGTTCATGACGATCTTCGTGATCCTCGGCATCCCCCTCGTGCTCGGCATGGTGATTGCACGCCGGTGGCCCAGGATCGCAGGGAAGGTGCGAGGTCCGTTCAAGACCTTCTCGGTGATCGTGTTCATGGCGTTCGTCGCCGGCGCTCTGGCGAACAACTGGAACAACTTCGTCACCTACATCGGGTTCGTCGTGTTCGCCGTGTTCGTCCACAACGCACTGGCATTCTTCCTCGGCAACACTGCGGCCCGGTTCGCTCGACTCAACCAGCGTGACCGGCGAGCCGTCACCATCGAAGTCGGATTGCAGAACTCCGCCCTTGCGCTGATTCTGATCTTCAACTTCTTCGACGGTCTCGGCGGCATGGCGCTCATCGCTGCGTGGTGGGGCATCTGGCACATCATCGCGGGACTGACCCTCGCCGGGTTCTGGTCCCGCCGGCCGGTCGAGGTCGAGGCAGCGGCGGCGTGACCCGATCGGTCCTCGTCACCGGCGCCGGCGGGTACGTCGGAGGCCAACTGATCGAATCACTGGCCGCCGCTCCGGGCCGGCTCACGACCATCGTCGCCATGGACGTTCGGGAACCCTCCGAGCGTCTCGACGGTATCACCTATGTCACGATGGACATCCGCGACCGGGCGCTCGAACGGGTCCTCGCCGAACACGAGATCGACACCGTCGTGCACCTGGCGGCGATCGTGACACCCGGCCGCACACCGGATCGCGATCTGGAATATTCGATCGATGTGGGTGGCACCGAGAACGTGCTGGAGTCGTGTGTCGGCGCCGGGGTGCGCAAGGTGATCGTGTCGTCGTCCGGCGCCGCGTACGGGTACCACGCCGACAACCCGGAGTGGCTCGGCGAGGACGATCCGCTGCGCGGCAACGTTGAGTTCGCGTACGCGGACCACAAGCGACAGGTGGAGGAGATGCTGGCGGCATGGCGTTGCGAACACCCCGAGCTGGGCCAGCTCGTGTTCCGTCCCGGGACCATCCTCGGGCGCGGCACCCGCAATCAGATCACCGACCTGTTCGACCGGCGGATCATCATGGGCATCCGCTGGGCGCCCACACCGTTCGTGCTCATCTGGGATCAAGATGTCGTCGCGTGCCTGCGGCGGGGCATCTTCACCGACCTGACCGGAGTGTTCAACCTTGCCGGAGACGGGGTGCTCACCCTCGCCGAGATGGCCGAGCGGATGGGCAAGCGGTACGTGGCGGTGCCTGCTCGGGTCGTGCGTGGCGCGCTGGCCGTCCTGCGGCGTCTGCGTCTCACCCAGTACGGACCGGAACAGGTCGACTTCCTCCGTTACCGGCCGGTGCTGTCGAACCGGCGGTTGAAGGGCGAGTTCGGCTACGTGCCGCAGAAGACCACCTCCGAGGTCTTCGACGAGTTCCTGGCGGGACGGCGTGACAGGCCGTGACCTGACCGACGCCGTCGTGGTGATCACCGGGGCTGCGGGAGGCCTCGGCGCTGCGATGAGCCGCCGTTTCGCCAAGGCAGGCGCCCGCCTGGCGCTGCTCGACATCGACGATGCGGCCCTCGGCGCTCTCGGCGCCGACCTGCCCGGAGCCGTGACGGCAGTGTGCGATCTCACCGACTTCGAGCAGGTCGAACGCGCAATGGCGCACGTGGTCGCGAGCCTCGGCGGTGTCGACGTGCTGATCAACAATGCCGGTCTCACTCACCGCAGCGCTTTCGCCGACACCGACCTGTCGGTGTTGCGCCGGGTCATGGAGGTCAACTACTTCGGGGCGGTGCACGCCACCAAAGCGGCCCTGGCCTCGATCGTCGAGCGGCAGGGAGCGATCGTAGCAATCAGTTCGGTGGCAGGGTTCGCTCCCCTGCTGGGCCGCAGCGGGTATGTGGCGTCCAAGCACGCCCTCGGCGGGTTCTTCGAGACGCTGCGAGCCGAGCTGCGCGGCACCGGTGTCGATGTGACGATCGTGGCGCCGACCTTCGTCGACACTCCGTTTCGGTTCCGCACGCTCGACGGGGACGGGTCGATCACGGACCATCCGCAGTCACGGGTCGGCTCGATGCTGTCCCCCGAGCAGGTCGCCGACGCGCTCCTCCGAGCCGTGAAGCGCCGCCGGCCTTTCGTGGTGCTCGGCAGGGTCGGCAAGCTGACCCGGTTGCTCGTACGCGTCACACCGGCGCTCTATGAACGCCTGATGGCCCGCTCGCTGCGCTCCGAACTGGAGCGGTAGGCGCTTCTCTCAGCCGCCGGCCGGCAGCACCCCCAGACCCCCTCCGCCCTCGGCCAAAGCGCCGAGGACACCTCCCCCAGCGTCGGCCTCCGGCCTCCTGGGGGAGGAAACGAACGTCTCTCCCCCCA
>JAACED010000054.1 GCA_011682695.1 Gammaproteobacteria bacterium | reverse complement strand
CACCGCCGTATGACCCGACAATGATGCTCAAGCTCCTCTTCTACGCATATTCGACGGGGGTGACGTCGTCTCGGGAGATGGAACGCAGGTGTGGTCTTGATGTGGCGTTTCGTTGGCTGACAGCGAACACCGCGCCGGATTACCGGTCGATCAGCCGGTTCCGCCGTCGCCACCTGGCTGCGTTGGATGACTTGTTTCTCCAGGTCCTTGTCCTGTGTTCAGAGGCGGGACTCGTCAAGCTGGGTCGGGTCGCTTTGGACGGCACGAAGCTGCGGGCGTCTGCCTCTCGGCACAAGGCGATGAGTTACGGGCGTCTTGGTCCCAGGATCGAACAGCTCGAGGCCGAGGTGGCAGCGATCCTCGCCGAGGCTGAAGCCGTCGACCGTGCAGAAGACGAAGAGTTCGGGGAAGACAAACGAGGTGACGAGGTCCCGACTGAGCTTGCCTGTCGCGAGTCCCGTCTCGTCAAGTTGCGTGCCGCCAAAGAAGCCATCGAGGCCGAAGCCAGAGAGAAAGCAGCGAAGAAAGCCGCCGATGAGGCCACAGCGGCCGGCGACGACGACACTGGGATCGCTGAAGCGGCAGAGTCAGCAGCAGACAGGGCGACACCTGAGGGGCGGACCCAACGCAACTTCACCGACCCCGAAGCCAGGATGATGAAAACTGTTGACGGTTTCCACTACGCCTACAACGCCCAGGCCGTCGTCGATGAACACTCCCAAGTCGTCGTCGCAGCGAACGTCACCGATCAGGCAGGCGACGTCCAACAGCTCTTCCCCATGATCGACGCTGCGACCGCCAACCTCGCTGACGCCGGTATCGAAGCCGTCCCGAACATGTTTCTCGCCGATGCGGGCTACTGCTCCCAAGACAATCTGGAACAGATCTCGGATGCGAAGGTCAACGCTTTGATAGCCACAGGGCGGATCAGACGCAACGAGCGGGTTCCCGACACGCCGAGAGGGCCGATCCCCAAAGACGCGACCCGGCACGAGCGGATGGCACGCAAGTTGCGCACCAAGGTCGGGCGGGCCGACTACGCCAGACGCAAAGTCATCGTCGAACCCGTTTTCGGTCAGATGAAAGTCCGGCAACACGCCGGGCATCTCCGGCTACGAGGAATCGCCGGAGCGCAAGGCGAATGGACGCTCCATGTCATCTGCCACAACCTCCGCAAACTCGCCAACGCCGCCAATCCGGCACCGGCCACAGCCACCTGACCCGCCGCCCCGTCAACACCCTACATCGCGTGCAAAGAACCCCGCGACAAGACAGAGCCGGAATCCGGACCGGACACGAATCAACAAAGACCCGTCAACCAATACCGACCCACGCTCCTAGCGTCGGTTCGTCGCGTCGGAACTGCCCATCACACGGACATCGATCGGGAAGTCCGAACCGTCGGCGGCGATCATCCGGCGGCCACGACGCCGTCTCAACCTGGGGGAACGCGAGGCGAGCGCCCCTTTTGGCCGAGAGCACATCTAGTCGGCGATGACGGCCGCCTCGGCGCCGGTGAGCGCCATCAGGTCGGTCGGCGCCACCTCCACTTGCAGTCCCCGCCTCCCCGCGCTGACGAAGATCGAGTCGTATTCAACGGCGGAGACGTCGATGAACATCCGCAGGCGGCGGCGCTGACCGAACGGGCTGATTCCGCCGATGACGTAGCCGGTGAGCCGCTGCGCGTCGGACGGTTCGGCCATCGTCGAGTGCTTGGCACCGGCAGCCCTGGCGAGCTTCTTCATCGACAGGTGCCGCGACACCGGAACGATCCCGACCACCGGGACCCCATCGACCGTCGCGACGAGGGTCTTGAATACGCGGTCGGGAGCCACGCCGATGGCGGCTGCGGCCGCCTCACCGTAGGAGAGGTCCGTGTCGCCGATCTCGTAGGAATGCACGGCGAAGGCCACACCAGCGGCACGGAGTGCTGCGATCGCGCGGGTTCCACCCTTGGCCATGCCGTCATGCTGGCATACGAGCGCGGCCGCGAGCGACCAGGTGGATTGCAGTGCAGGTTCGGTGTCGCTCGGAAGCCGTCCGGGCGGAGGAAACGACGCCCTACAGGAGGCTGCGGCGCCTTCTGCCTCGGGCGGAGCGTCGAACGATCCGCTTCGGTGCCTCGCCTCCCAGGAGGCGAGGTCGTCGAGACGGTCGTCGTTGGAGAACATCTTCACGATCGGTTCGAGCAGTCCGGCCTCGTTCTGGATGTTGCGCATCGCGACGAGTTGGTCCCATTCGACGAACGTGACGACCAGGCCGGACTCCCCGGCACGGGCCGTCCGGCCCGACCGGTGCAGATAGGTCCTCGAGTTCTCCGGCGCGTCGTAGTGGATCACCACGTCGACACCGTCGATGTCGAGGCCCCGGGCGGCGACGTTCGTCGCGACCATGACCCGCAATCTTCCGGCGGCGAAGTCGGCGAGGGTTCGTTCACGCTTCTTTTGTGGAAGGTCGCCGTGGATGGCACGTGCCCGCACACCAAGATCGGCCAGGTCCTGAGCCGTCCGGTCGCACGACCGTTTCGTACGGACGAAGACCAGTACCCGATCGGCAGACTGCGCGATGCGTGCCGTCACCTTGGGTTTGTCCATGTGGTGTACCTGGATGAACCGGTGTCGGGACGTGTCGACGGTAATGGTCTCGGACCCGACGAGGTGCATGACCGGATCCTTCATGTACAGGTTCACCAGCTGTGACACGCGACCGTCGAGCGTCGCGGAGAACAGCATCGTCTGATGGTCCACCTCGAGCTGACGCAGCAGGTAGTGGACCTGAGGCAGGAAGCCCAGGTCGGCCATCTCGTCAGCCTCGTCGAGGACGAGCGTTTCCACGGCGCGTAGTGACACGACGTTGCGGTCAGCCAGATCGATGAGCCGTCCCGGCGTTGCGACGACCACTTCGGTTCCCCGGCGGAGTGCATCGATCTGACCATTCATCGACGCCCCGCCGTACACGGCGGTCACGGAGAAGCCTCGACGGTCGGCGAACGGTTCCAGCGCCTCGGCGACCTGCAGGCACAGCTCCCGGGTGGGGACGAGCACCAGTGCCAGTGGTTGTTTCGGCTCGGCGGCGTGGAGCCGTTCGACCAGCGGCAGCCCGAAGGCGAGCGTCTTGCCGGACCCGGTCTTTGCCTGCCCACAGAGGTCCCTGCCGGCGAAGCCGTCGGGAAGTGCGAGCGTCTGGATCGGGAACGGTGCAGTGATGCCCTGGTCGTTGAGGATGACGGTGAGATCCTCGGCGACGCCAAGGTCCGTGAAGGCGGATGTGTGTTGGTTTGCGGCGATAGCCACGGTACTCCAAGAGAGGATTCGACAGGCTCGATCCGTTACGGAGAGCCGCCGGAGTTGTCCGGCCTCGACCACCCTAGCGCATAATTCGCGTTCCACCCCACACCCGCCCCCGACTCTGGGCTCGCAGGAGTACCCAGGCACCCCGTGAACCCGGGGTCCGCGGCGCTCCATGGAGCCCCGGTCGGCCTGGGTCCACCGGCACCGCCGATCGGGAACATGTAGGTTGAACAGCGGAGGCCCCGGCAGTTGGACAACACCACACCATCGGAGAAGCGAGACGAGAATCCTTCCGTGGCGCCCCGCTATGCGAAGGCGCTGCGCCCGGACAGCCTCGAGCGAACGCGTCGGAGATTCCACTGCATGAACCGCTTCATGGTGCTCGCCTGGCGCCTCGGATTCGGACCGTCGCTCAACATGTGGCCGTCGGTCGGCGGACGGATACTCGTCCTCGTTCACACCGGAAGGAAGAGCGGCAACCACTACTACACGCCGTTGAACTACGCGCCGGACGGAGACGTCCTCTACTGCCTCGTGGGTTTTGGACCGCGCACCGACTGGTTTCGCAACGTCCTGGCCAATCCCAACGTCTGCGTGTGGCTGCCGACCGGCCGATGGTCCGGCGTCGCACACGACGCGACAGACGATCCGGATCGAAACGCCCGCATGCGCCAAGTCCTGATCGCGAGCGGTTTCGCCGCCTGGATCCTCGGCTTGCACCCGAAGCGGATGAGCGACGAGCAGGTGGCGGAGGCGACCCACACGTACCGTCTGGTGCGCATCGTGAAGACCGAGCGTCTCGCCGGTCCCGGCGACCTCACCTGGGTCTGGGCGCTCCCGGCTGCGAAGGCTCTTGTGTGGGCGATGCGACGCCGGCGATCCACACCGTCGGACTGAACCGATCAACCCGCAGACCGGCGATCCTACGAAGCCTCGGCCCCTCCAAGGGACCGGAAGTCCGCGCCGGTGGGCGCTTGGAAGGCTCGCAGCCCGAATTCGGGAAGCATGGCGAGGAGATGGTCGAAGATGTCGGCTTGGAGCGCCTCGTACTGCGGCCAGCGGGTGTCGGCGGCGAACACGTAGATCTCGAGGGGAAGTCCCTGCGGTCCGGGTGCGAGCTGCCGGATGAGGAACGTCATGTCCTTGGCGATGCCAGGCAGGTTCTTCAGGTAGGAGACCATGTACGCGCGCAACGTCCCGATGTTGGTGAGTCGGCGCGGGTCGCCGATCATGCCTTCCGGAGGTTCGTTCGCAGCGTTGTACTCGGCGATCTCCCGGCGTTTCGCCTCCATGTAGTCGGCGAGCGGGGCGAAGTGCGAGAACCGTTCCATCTCGTCGTCGGTGAGAAACCGAATGCCGGACATGTCGATGTTGACTGCCCGTTTGATGCGCCGGCCACCGGATTCGTCCATCCCCCGCCAGTTCTTGAACGGTTCGGAAATCAGCTTGTAGGTGGGGACGGTGGTGATCGTCTTGTCCCAGTTCTGCACTTTGACGGTGTGCAAGGCGATGTCGATGACATCGCCGTCGGCGTTGAACTGGGGCATCTCGATCCAGTCCCCGACACGAAGCATGTCGTTGGTGGCGAGCTGGATCGATGCGATGAATGACAGGATCGTGTCTTTGAAGATGAGCAAGAGGACGGCGGTTGCGGCGCCGATCCCGCTGAGGAAGAACCAGGGCGACTGGTTGGCGAGGACGGCGACGAAGAGGACCGCTGCGAACAGGTAGATGAATATCTGGACGACTTGCAGGTAGCCCTTGATCGGCCGATCTTTGGAGATCGGAAAGGTCTCGTAGATGGTGTTGACCCCCGCGAGCAGCGCTCCGAGGGCCATCGCGGAGATGAGGACGACACCGGCGCCAACGATGCGCCGCAACACTTCGATCCAGAAGTCGCCGAGGCCGGGGACGGCCGAGATGCCGGCGTAGAGAACGATGGCGGGCAAGAGCAGTGAGATGCGATGCTGGAACCCGCGATCCGCGAAGACGTCGTCCCAGCGAAACGTGGTGTGCTTGGTCGCCCTGCGGATGACCGGGAGGACGAGGGCCCGCACGACGAAGTAGGCGAGAACGGCGACGCCCCCGACGACGGCGATCGCAACGAGGGTGGCGACGATGCCGGTGCCGAGCCATCGTTCGAACAGATTGGTGATCGTCGTCTCCATGTGGGTGTGAGCCTAGAAGACCGCCAGGCAATACGTGGCACGCATTCCCCCTCGCGGCCGGCGCCGGCCCCCCTCCCGGCTTCGCCGTACTCGCCCCAACACTCGCTTCGCTCGCTGGGGGGAGAAACGTTCACCCTACTCGCTGGGGGGAGAAACATGCCGCCTGTTTCCTCCCCCAGGAGGCCGCCAGGACCTTCTCCGTAGAGAAGGCCCTCTCATGCCAGGTCACTTCACAGGGCCTCGAGCGCCTTGGCGATCCGCTGCTCACTCACCTTCCCGCGAGTACCGAGCGCCTGGGCGAAGAGGCTCACCCGCAGCTCCTGGAGCATCCAGGCGATCTCCGCCAGCTCGGGCGAAGGTGCAAGCACCTCGCAGAGCCGGTCGTACTCGCCTTCGAGACGCTGCACCCGGGCCATCAGTTCACGATCGCGCTGAGGATTCTCGGCAAGTCGCTCCAGGCGATGCTCGATGGCGCGCAGGTAGCGCTCAACGTCGGCGAGGCGCGCCGCTCCCACGGCAGTGAGAAAGCCCGGGTAGATCAGCTGTTCGAGCTGACCCTGCATGTCGGCAACGGCCGGCTGCGGCACGTCCCCGTCGGTTCCTCCCAGGACGGCACTCAACGAGCGGGCCAGACCGAGGATGCGCAGTGACGCCGATCTGATCGCTTCCACCCGTTCGGCGAGATCCTCTCTGGCACGGGCGACGAGAGCGTCGAAACCGACACCGTCCCACGGCGGCCCTCCGGCGTCGGCAATCACCTGTCCGGCGACGCAGGTGAGGCAGTCGTCGACCCACTCGGCCGGCGCGCCGTGGGGACCGGAACGGATCGCACGTTTCGCATCGTCGGTGAGTAGAAGGCGAAGCATCTTGCCGGCCGACGGGAGATTGAGTGCCAGGAGCCGAGTGGCGCCGGCCCACATGGCGTCGGCCTGCTCGCCGGCGGTGGCCAGCAGCCGCACGGCGACCGAGCCGCCCTCGTCGACGAGTGCCGGGTACGCACGCACTCTCCGGCCGGCGTCGCCGATCTCGACCACGCGGGAGAGTTCACCGATACTCCACGTGGTCAGGCCGATCTGTTCGAGTTCGTGGCTCGTCGCAGCAGGCACCGCACGAGCCTTGTCGCGCAGCTCGACCTTCAGCGCGCCGAGATCATCGCTCTCCGCGACAGGTTCCCCGTCATCGTCAACAACCCGGAAGGTCGGCCGCAGGTGAGTGGGAAGGGCATCCAGGTCGAAGGCGTCAGGTGGAATCGAGACGCCGCCGATGCGCGTCAGCTCCCGTCGCAACGCCGAGAGGAGGCGTCCGTCGCCGGGGTCGAGGTGTTCGACGAGCGCACGGGCCGTGTCGGGAATCGGCACGAACGGTTTGCGGAGCTGCTTGGGAAGGGTTCGGATCAGCTCGGTGATCAGTTCGACCCGGTACCCCGGCACGTGCCATTCGAACACGGCCGGGTCGACCCGATCGATACCGTCGATCGGAACGTCGATGGTGACCCCGTCGGTCGTCCCGCCGGGTTCGAACGTGTAAGTCAGCGCCATGGCAACGTCACCGTGGTGCCACACCTCGGGAAACGCGTCGGTATCGGGTGCTGCGGCCGCCGGATCGATCAGGTCGTCGAGTCCGAGTTCCAGCAGGTGCGGGTCATCGTGGCGGGCATCCTTCCACCAGCGGTCGAAGTGGCGCACCGAGAGGACGTCGTTGGGAATGCGACGGTCAAAGAACTCGAAGATGGCGGCATCGTCGACCAGGAGGTCGCTGCGGCGCTCGCGGGCCTCGAGCGCCAGGACCTGCTCGATCATGGCCTCGTTGTGCGCGGCGAAATCGTGGTGGGTCTCCCACTCACCGGCGACGAGGGCGTGGGTGACGAACAGCTCTCTCGCGCCGGCCGGGTCGATCCGCCCATACTGGACGCTGCGATCCGTCACCAGCGGTAGCCCGTAGATGGTCACCGTTTCACCGGCGACGGCCGCGCCACGGTCGGCGTCCCACCACGGATCCGAATACGACGTCCGCACGAGGTGTGCGCCGACCTGTTCGACCCATTCGGGACGGATGGGAGCGACGCCTCTCGCCCAGAGGCGGCTCGTCTCCACCAACTCGGCGGCCATCACCCACTGCGGTGCGGCCTTGAACAGGGTCGATCCGGGGGCGATGAAGAACCGGGCACTGCGAGCTCCCCGGTACTCGTACCCGTCGGGGTCTTTGATCCCGATGTGGGAGAGAAGACCGGCGAGAACCGACCGGTGGATCGCGTCCGGATCGGCGGGCGTCGTGTTCGCGGTCATGCCGAGCTCTTCGGTGACGTCTCGCAGTTGGGCGTGGATGTGCTGCCACTCTCGGATACGGCGCTCGCTCAGGAATTCGTCGCGACACATCCTGCGGAACTGGTTCGAGGTCCTCGCTCTGCGTTCGGTCTGCAGGTACTTCCACAGGTGCAGCCAGGAGAGCAGATCGGAGTCGGGATGTTTGAACCGAGCGTGGAGTTGATCGGCGTGCTGGCGGTGCTCGGCCGGACGTTCCCTCGGGTCGCGAACCGAAAGCGCCGCGGCGATCACCTGCACCTCGGCGAGACAGCCGTTGCGGTCGGCTTCGATCACCATGCGGGCAAAACGAACGTCCAGCGGGAACCGGGCAAGCTGCCGTCCGAGCTTGGTGAGCCACCTTCGGGTGCCCTGGTGAGCGGGGTTGACGGCGCCGAGCTCTTCGAGCAGGGCGATGCCGTCGCGGATGCTTCGCGACTCCGGCGGGTCGAGGAACCCGAACGCCTCGATGTCGCCCAGGTCGAGCGCCGCCATCTGCAGGATCACCGACGCCAGGTTGGTGCGCCGAATCTCCGGTTCGGTGAACGCAGGACGCGACCGGTAGTCCTCCTCGGTGTAGAGGCGGATGCAGACTCCGGGTCCAAGACGTCCGCATCGTCCGGCCCGCTGGTCGGCAGACGCCTGGGAGATCGGTTCGATCGGCAGCCGCTGCACCTTCGTGCGTCGGCTGTACCGTGAGATACGGGCCGTTCCCACGTCCACGACGGACCGGATGCCCGGCACGGTCAGCGATGTCTCCGCCACGTTCGTGGCGACCACGATCCTCCGCCCGCGGTGCGGTTCGAACACTCTGTGCTGCTCTGCGGCCGACAAGCGCCCGTACAAGGGCACGACCTGCGTGTGCGGCAGATCCAGGTCGGCGAGGGCGTCGGCGGCGTCTCGGATTTCGCGCTCCCCCGAGCAGAACACGAGGATGTCACCGGAACCTTCCGTGTAGAGCTCCACGACGGCATCGGCGATCGCCTGCGGCTGGTCACGCGGCTTGGACGACTCGGGATCGTCGAGCGGCCGGTAGCGGACTTCGACCGGGTAGGTGCGACCGGACACCTCCACGACGGGAACTCCGCCGAAGTGTTCGGAGAACCGCTCGGTGTCGATCGTGGCGGAGGTGATGATCACCTTCAGATCGGGGCGGCGGGGCAGCAGCGCTTTGAGGTAACCGAGCAGGAAGTCGATGTTGAGGCTGCGTTCGTGGGCCTCGTCGACGATGATCGTGTCGTAGCGGGCAAGGCGCCGGTCCCGATGGATCTCCGAAAGCACGATCCCGTCGGTCATGACCCTGATCAGCGTGCCGTCACCGACCCGGTCGGTGAATCGGACCGTGTAGCCGACCAGGCCACCGACCGTCGTGCCGGTCTCTTCGGCGATTCGCTCGGCGATCGAGCGGGCCGCGATACGCCGGGGCTGGGTGTGGCCGATGAAGCCGTTGACACCACGGCCGAGTTCGAGGCACAGCTTGGGGATCTGGGTGCTCTTGCCCGACCCTGTCTCACCCGAGACGATCACCACCTGGTTGGCCCGGATGACCTCGCCGAGTTCGTCGAGGCGGTTGGTGATCGGCAGGTCTGCCGGATAGGTGAACTTCTCGGGCACGGCCGCCCGACGCCGGGCGACACGACCCTCCGCCCGGGTCAGGTCTGCAGCGATGGCCTCGAGGGCCGCCTTGCGTCTTGCGGGCGCGTCGATCTTGGCCGCGCCGGTGAGGCGGCGTTGGAACGACCGGCGGTCGGCCGGTGTCAGCCCGTCGACGCGGGCGCGAAGGTCGGCGAGGGTCATGGCTTCGTGGGAGGGCCCATGATGGCCGCTCCCGGCGGTCGAGGCCACCTTCACACGAGCCGCGGTCCGTTACGCTTGCCCGACTCAACCGTTCTGGTGACGGTTGGACCGGATAGTTCCCACGAAGCGTCACGAGAACGGAGTCGTATGTCGAGCCGATGGATGGTCGCCGCCTCGCTCGCTGCAGTGTACGTCATCTGGAGTTCCACCTATCTGGCGCTGCGGTTCCTCGTCGAAACGTTCCCTCCGTTCCTCGGCACTGCGATCCGCATGGTGATCGCCGGCGGCATTCTCTTCGCCTGGGTGCGGCGGCGTGGCGCGCCGATGCCGACCCCACACCAGTGGCGTAACGGATTCGCCGTCGGCATCCTGCTGTTCGTCGGCGGGCTCGGCCTGGTGACCGTCGCCGAGGACCTCGGCGTCGGATCCGGCGTGGCGGCAACGGCGGTGGCGATGGTGCCGGTGTGGGCTGCGGTCGTGTCAGGTCTGTTCGGACGCTGGCCGACGAAACTCGAATGGGTTGGGATCGCCGTCGGAATGGCCGGGGTGGCCCTGCTGTCGGGCGAAGGCGACTTCCGGGCGGCACCGCTCGGCCTGGTCCTCGTCATCGTCTCCCCGATCCTGTGGGCGTTCGGATCGGTCTGGTCCGCCCACACCGATCTGCCTTCCGGTCCGATGTCGGCCGCCATCCAGATGCTCGGCGGCGGAGTGGTGCTCGCGCTGATCGGCGCCGGGATCGGCGAGTCGATCGCAACCGCGCCGAGCCTCAAGTCGTGGCTGGCGCTCGCATGGCTGATCATTCCCGGGTCGCTGATCGCGTTCAGCGCCTACGCCTACCTGCTGTGCACCGTACGCCCCGCACTGGCCACCTCCTACGCGTACGTGAACCCGGTGTTCGCGGTGATCCTCGGTGTGACCCTCGGCCAGGAACGGCTCACCGGCGAAGTATGGGTGGCGCTGCCGATCATCCTGGCGTCGGTCGGCCTGATCGTGTGGAGTCGCAACCGTACACCGATGCCGGTCGAGTGAGGCCCGTCCGGCCGTTCTCGTGACGGTCGAGCCGATCGTTCCCGACGGCGTCAAGCGGTGGGCGGCCCGGCTGTGAGACGAGCCTCTCAATGTATTCCTGCCAGTTATCGATACGCTCCCTCGGACCATTGGAACCCAAGGCGCCGACGGCGCATACTGAGGAAAACCAGCGAGGGGTTTGCCGGCATGCAGATGGAGGAGTTCCGCACACGAGCACGGGACATCGTCAACGATCCCAATCTCACCTATCACCAGCGCAGGCACTACCTCGCCGGGCTCGCCGAAGAAGCCCTCGAACCCCCCGCTCTCGGCGCCGACGCCCGCGAGGCGCTCAACAAGCGGATCATCTGCGACCTCTACGAGGGCAATGCCCCGTACCGGGCCCGCTATATCCTGCCCGACTACGCGAGAGCCCTCTCGCAAGGATCCGCGTTCCTCGAGCTCGACCCGCCGACAAACCTCGACGAGGCGCTCAACTTCCTGCTCATCCTCTACACGCAGGTGCCATCGATCACCTCGTACCCGGTCTACCTCGGAGACATCGACAAGCTGCTCGAACCGTACGCGGACGGCATCTCCGACGAAGACCTGTACGACAAACTCCGCCTGTTCTGGCGGGCCCTCGACCGGATGTTCCCCGACGCGTTCACCCATGTCGACCTCGGCCCGGACGACTCGCGCGTGGGACGGACGATCTTTCGCATCGAACGTGATCTCAAGCAGGTCGTGCCCAACATCACCTTCAAGGTCGACCCCGAACGCACCCCCGACGACTACGTCAGAGATGGCGTCCTGACCGTCTTCGACGTCGCCAAGCCGCACTTCGTGAACCACCCGCTCATGGTCCGCGACCTCGGCGAGAACTACGCGTCGGTCAGTTGCTACAACTCGCTCCTGATCGGCGGCGGCTCACACACCCTCGTCCGCCTCAACCTCAAAGAGGCCGCCCGCCACCACAACGGCACTGCCGAAGAGTTCCTCACCACCACGCTGCCCCACTACGTGGCGCTCACCGCAGAGCTCATCGAATCCCGCATCCGCTACCTCGTCGAAGAAGCGGAGTTCTACGAACACGACTTCCTCGCAAGAGAAGGGCTCATCGACCTGTCCAAGTTCTCCGCCATGTTCGGCGTGTTCGGCCTCGCCGAGTGCGTCGAGGCCCTCGGCGCCGGCACCTACGGGACCGACGAGACCGCCAATGAGCTGTCGTACCGGATCATCGACACGATCGCCGCACAGGTCGCCGCCACTCCGATGCCGTACTGCGAAGGCAACGGCGGCGTCTGCCTCCTGCACTCACAGTCGGGCATCGACTCCGACATCGACGTGACCGCGGGAACCCGAATCGCCATCGGTGCCGAACCCGGCCTCTATGAGCACATCCGTACCGTCGCACCGCATCACGACAAATTCGGCGCCGGTGTCAGCGACGTGTTCCAAGTGGAAGACACCGTCGTGAACAACCCGGATGCGATGGTCGACGTCATC
Source organism: Gammaproteobacteria bacterium (assembly GCA_011682695.1). Classification (NCBI taxonomy): domain Bacteria; kingdom Pseudomonadati; phylum Pseudomonadota; class Gammaproteobacteria; species Gammaproteobacteria bacterium. The sequence continues at coordinate 3,798 of JAACED010000054.1, read as the reverse complement.
CGGGGGGCGTTCCACGAAGGCATGCGCGACTTCACCTTCAACGTCGGATGCAACGACTTCATCCGCATCACCGGCTACCTGGTCCGCAAGTCCGACCTGGCCGAGTTCTCGGCGTCGGGCGCTCGACACAACAGCACCACGTTCGGATATGGAGCCGAAACGAATACCCACGTCACGACCCGCAACGTCAAGCGAGTACTGGTTCATGAGCGCACCCCGCGCCCTCCTGAATGACTTCATCCCGTTCAGCAACGTCGACGGGCCCGGAAACCGGTTCGTCCTGTTCTTCCAAGGCTGCAACTTCGACTGCAGCTTCTGCCACAACCCGTACACGATCAGCACGTGTATCGACTGTGAGATCTGCATCGAACCGTGCCCCGAAGACGCCCTGTTCCGGGAGACGGACGGCAGCGTAACGGTCGACTGGGACCGCTGCACCCGATGCGACATCTGCGTCGACGTCTGCCCGTACGACTCCACGCCACTGGCCAAACAGGTCACCGTCGACGAGATCTTCTCCGAGATCCGCACCGCTGCACCGTTCCTGTCCGGAATCACCGTCTCCGGCGGGGAGGCCACCCTGCAGCCCGAGTTCGTTGCCGCCCTGTTCTCTGAGCTCAAGGCCCACCCGGACACCCGACACCTCACCACGTTCGTCGACAGCAACGGATCCTGCACCAGCGAGACGTGGGACGTGCTGCTGCCGGTCATGGACAGCGCCATGATCGACATCAAGGCCCTCGACGACAACATCCACATCGCGCTGACCGGCGTGAGCAACAGCCGGGTGCTCGACTCCATCCGCTACCTCGCACGACGCGACCGCCTCCACGAGGTGCGCCTCCCCCTCATCTCGGGTGTCAACGACAGCGACGAGCTGCTGACCCGCACCGCACGCTGGCTTGCCTCCGTCGACCCTGCGTTGCGCATCAAAGTGATCGGGTTTCGCAAACACGGTGTCCGGGCCCAATACCAGGATCTCACCGAGCCGACCGCCGACCAGATGGAGCACTGCGAGCAGGTCCTCTCCGCCGCCGGCGCACACGAGATCGTGCGCCTCTGACGGGGAAACCATCAGCGGCCGGCAGCCGGCTTCTGCCCCATCGAGCTCGGTTCGTACTTCAACTCGGCCACTTCCCCTGCGAGGAGAGGCAAGAAGAAGAGCCGAACATCTTCCACAGATCGGTGCCTTCGACAATGACACCGGACGCGGGCTCTGACTACGGTGTCAAGAGCATGGCAACGCATGAACGAGAGCTTGTCGAGCCGGTGGATCTGTGCCTGGCCGACGGGCGCCGGTTGAACCCCGAAGCCCTCGGATGGTCACGCCGTCCACTCCACAACGCCAACCTTCAAGGCGTGTGGGGGCGGACGAAGCGATGGGATTACTGGGCCATCCAATCCGATGAGCTTGTCTTGTCGGTCACCCTGGCCGACATCGACTACATCGGCTTGGCGACCGTCGAATGGATCGTTCTTGGGTCACACGAGTCCGGAGGCCGGTCCGTCACCGCGCCCCTGGCGCGGCGCATCGAGCTCCCAGGAACCGTATGCGACGGTCGGCTCGGCTATCGCGACGACGATCTGCAGATCGACATTGCGTACCACTCCGAGACAACGACAATTCGCGCCAAGTGGACCGAGCAGGGGTTGCCGGGAAGCGTCGACGTCTCCGTTGCGAACCCCGCAGGAGACGAATCTCTCAATGTGGTGATCCCGTGGTCGGACAGACGGTTCCAGTTCACCTCGAAACATCAGGGGCGACCGGCGACGGGCCGAGCCGACCTCGGTGGTCGCTCCTTCGAGATTGGCGGCGAATCCGGCGATGCTTGGGGCATCCTCGACATCGGTCGTGGTCGGTGGCCGTATCGCACTCAATGGAACTGGGGCGGGGGAACGGGCCGCAGCGCCGACGCACGCCGGGTTGCCCTCCAGTTCGGGGCCAAGTGGACGGAGGGCACCGGTTTCACCGAGAACGGTGTGTTCATCGACGGTCGACTACACAAGATCGGTGAAGAGCTCGACTGGCAATACGTCTGGGACGACCCGATGAGACCGTGGCGAGTGCGCTCCAACGATGGGACTCTCGACGTCACCCTGACCCCCGTCCACGATCGCCACGCCCGCACCAATCTTGGGGTAGTCATGAACGAAGTTCACCAGGTGTTCGGTCGGTGGTCGGGAACCGTACCCGACGGAGCAGACTCAACCCTGTCCATCGAAGACGCTCTCGGTTTCGCCGAGGAATCCCGCGCCCGCTGGTAGCACCCGACCATCACAAGGCTCGGTGTGGCGATCAGGCCCGATCCAGTCGCAGCAACCTGCCCCCTCCCTCCTTCGGGGCACTCCCCCCGATACTCGCTTCGCTCGGCCGGCTCGGGGCGCTCGACTGGCAGAAACCACAGCTCACCCCACTCACCAGGAGGCGACCATCCCATCGACCTCGCTTCGCTCGGCCGGCTGCCAGGGGTAGCAGGAAGGGGGAGAAGTCCCCTCGAGCCGATGCCCGATGCCGTCGGGCGCGTCTGACAACGCACGCCTTGTCTCGTCTACGTGGACGAAGCGTCGGCCTTATCTGATAACCTGCAGGCATGGATCTCAAGCTCCTCCGATCATTCGTGATCGTCGCCGAGGAGGAGCACGTGGGACGCGCATCCAAACGGCTGTTTCTCTCTCAGCCTGCGCTGAGCAAGCAGATCCGCAGGCTCGAGGGTCAGCTTGGAGTTCCCCTGGTCCAACGGGTGGGACGCCGGATCGAGCTCACCGCCGCCGGCAGGGTGCTGGCGACGGAGGCCGTGCGCATTCTGGAAGCCACCGACGTCGCGGTCGGCCGTGTCCGGGCTTCGATGCGGGCGGAACAGGACGAGGTGGTGATCGCCTTCGTGCCACCGATGCCGCGCCAGCTCACCACCGACGTGCTGCGCGAGGCGTGTGACTCTCTCGGCTGTGAGGTAACACTGCGCAACGTGGGCTGGCATGAGCAGGTCTCGGCGGTCGCCTCGGGGATGGCCGACCTCTCGCTGATCCGCGGTCCCGTCGAAGGGTTCACGCACCGCGAACACATCCGCTACGAGAAGGTCTTCGAAGAGCCGCGAGTGGCCGCCTTCTCGGCTGATCATCCCCTGGCGAAGGAGGCAAGTATCGAGCTGGCCGATCTCGTCGATGAACCGATCGCGGTTTCGGCACCCAACACCGATTATTGGACGGTGAACCCCCGGCCGGACGGATCGGCTCCGGTGCTCGGGCCGACGGTGTCCAGCGTCACGGAGATGCTCGAGGTCGTCGCCGCGGGACGGGCGATGGTCCTGACCGCAAAGTCGCTCGGCGAGTACTACGTGCGGTCCGACATCGCCTACGTGCCGGTGCGAGACATCTCGTGTTCGGAGGTGTTCCTCGCCTGGTCCCCGTCCACGATCGGCACGACCGCCTCGAAGGTGCTGCAGGACCTGCAGCGGAGAGCCCGCAAACTCACCATTACCTGACGGCCGGCGACACCGACCACCGAAGCGGCTGCCCCACTCTGTGAACCCTGGGCTCGTAGGTACCCCTGGGGTACCCCTGAGCCCAGGGTTCGCAGTTACAGGGTGAGGGCCTGGTACAGGTACGGGAACGATACGTCTTGGCGGTAGTCGACGCCCGTGTGGTCGTCGTCGAACTCCTCGTAGCGGTGCTCGATCCCCGCCTCTTTCAGTGCTTTCGCGAACGTCCGCGCCCCATACACGAGGGCGTACTGGTCCTTGGACCCACAATCGATGTAGAGGCCCCGAAGCGAACGCAGGTTCTCCTGACACTCGGGCA
>JAACED010000053.1 GCA_011682695.1 Gammaproteobacteria bacterium | reverse complement strand
TCGTACTTGGTCGAAGCGAGGAGCATGCCCGCTCGCTTCTGGACAGCCGGCCGCTCCGGTATCTGGCATTGATGGCTCCTGCGTCGCTCTGGCGAGAGCGCGGCGCGTCACACCCCTTTGGTGACGAGTTTCGTGGATTCATCGACCTCGTTCCGCAGCACCTCAGCATTGCTGAACTCGATGGCGCCTTGGCGTCCGTTCCGAGATCCGTGCTCGAGGATGCGATGTTGTGGGGAACTCCCGAACACGTGCTGGAATGCATCAGGGAACTTGCAGATGCCGGCATGCGCCACGCGGTGCTCTCTCCGGCCTCTGCGATGGTCTCGCGTCGCGACGCGTTGTTCTCCATACGAGCCGTGCTCGGTCTGATGCGCCGCCTGCAGAGCGGATACTGAACAGCCGGGCTGCACCTGGCGGCACCACGTATTTCGTGCTCCATCCTTCGATGGCGGAGTCGCCGCATGCGTCCGCCCGGGGTCGTTTGGTGACGATGGCTGCGCCACCGAGTGTCAAGTACTGAGTATGGGCGAGCGTAGAACGCTCATGCTATCGTGACTTCTCGATGATCAACTCATCGAACATGTACGCAGCCGCCCGATGGGCGGCCTTTTTTATGGAGGGAGGAACGTTGTGGAGTTGACCGCGCAGAAGAAGGTGGTGTTGGGTGCCCAGCACACCGTCGCGATGTTTGGAGCCACGATCCTGGTTCCGTTACTTACCGGCCTGGACCCGGCGGTAGCGCTGCTTTCCGCCGGGCTCGGGACGCTGATCTTCCATCTGCTGACGAAGCGAATGGTGCCGGTGTTCCTGGGGTCTTCGTTCGCCTTCATTCCTCCGATCATCGCTGCGCGTGACGGCGGCTACTCGTGGGCGGCGGTCGGCGCCGGCATCGTAGGAGCCGGTGTCATCTACGCACTCATGTCGCTGACCGTGACCTTTGTGGGCAGCGCACGGGTTCGCCGTCTGTTTCCGCCAATCGTGACCGGGCCGGTGATTGCGGTGATCGGGATCACGCTTGCTCCCACGGCCGTCGGGATGGCGTCGGGGCAATGGTGGCTGGCGATTGCGACGCTGGGAGGAACGATCGTGGCGGCGGTGTGGTTCCGAGGCCTGTTCAAGATGCTTCCGATCCTCACCGGCCTGGTGTTCGGCTATGTCGTCGCCATCTTCGCCGGTGCCGTCGACTTCACTCCTTTCAAAGAGGCCGCATGGATCGGTCTGCCGAACTTCACGTGGGCATGGCAGGACGTTCAGTGGGGCGCAATCGCGCTGATCGCGCCGGTCGCCTTCGTGACGATGATCGAGCATGTGGGCGACATCCTCACCAACGGAGGCGTGGTTGGTAAGGACTTCTTCAAACAGCCGGGCTTGCACCGGACCCTCATCGGCGACGGTGTGGCGACGCTGCTGGCCGGGTTCATCGGTGGCCCTGCCAACACGACCTACTCCGAAAACACGGGTGTGCTGGCGGTCACCGGCGTATACGACCCTGCAATCTTGAGAATCGGTGCCGGTTTCGCAATCGTGCTCGGCTTCATCCCGAAACTGGCCGCGATTCTGCAGACCGTTCCCGTGGCGGTGCTCGGTGGATTGTCGATCATTCTCTTCGGCATGATCGCCTCGATCGGCATGCGCACGCTGGCCGACGCGCAGGTCGACTTTACGCACAGCCGGAACCTGATCGTCGTTGCCCTGATTCTCGTGCTCGGCCTGGGAGTCACCGGACTCGAACACGGGATCGTCTGGTTTGGCGTCCAGGTCTCAGGACTGGCACTCGCCGCCCTCGTGGGTGTTGTCGCCAACCTCGTTCTGCCCAAGGAGATGGACGTCCCAGAGAGGGTGTGATGTCTACTCCCGCGCCCGGGAACGGGCGCGGGAGTCGCTCTGCCGGGTCTCCGGGAGCAGCCAGCTCATCAGGAAGCCGATGAAGATGATCAACGCGCCGACGAGAGAGGATCGTCGAGCAGAATCCGAGAGGGCCTCTTCGAGGATGGGGACCAGCGGTGCCGCGTCCGGGCGCTCCCTCAGTCCCACCAGCATTTGTCCGGCCGACTCCCGGAACCCGTCGGCAATGGCGACCTGACCCTGCTCGGGAATCTGGGGAAGCGAGGCGAGCCCGTCCCTGGCGAGGGACCCGAGTGACACGGCCAGCACGGTGCCGAGGAGAGCGATGCCGAGCGCGGAGCCGATCTGGCGCGACGTGGACTGTATCCCGGAAGCCTGGCCAGACTTGGATCTGGGGACGTCGGCAAGGATGACATTGGTGAGTTGTGCGGCCGCGATGCCAACGCCGAGCCCGTAGACGAACAGTGCAGGAGCCAGCTCGAGCCCGTGGACCCCCGGACGGAGCTGGAGAGACGCCACGACCACCGCTCCCGCCTCGAGGAGCATCCCGATCGAGACCGCTCTTCGCGGACCGATCCGGACGGCGACGTACGCGGCCACAGGTCCCCCGACGAAGGCCCCGATCGCCAAGGGGAGGAGGGTGAGTCCGATGTGGAACGCGCTGTACCCGAGCACGCCTGCCATGAACAGTGGGAGGACGAAGACGAGACCGAATTCGCCAAAGCTGCGGGTCGCCGCGACGAGATTGCCGTAGCGGAAGCTCCGCAGGCGAAACAAGGTGGTATCGATGAGGCCTCGGCTTCCCCGGCGCTGTTCTTGGGACTCGTGGACGGCGAATCCGACGAGCGTCACCACGGCTACGGCGAAAGCGATCGGCACCGGAGACAGTGCGTTGCCGGGCCAGCCGAACCCCGCGATCTCGAACGGCTGCGTCGGACGAAGCCACCCGTGGCGCGGCCCTTCGATCAAGCCGAACACGAGGGCAGCCAGACCGGTTCCGATCAGAGCTACGCCCTTGAGGTCGAATGCTCTGATGGCGTGTTCGTCGCGACTCTCATCTACCCAGAGGGTCGTCCCGACCCACACCATCACACCGATCGGAACATTGATGTAGAAGGCCAACCGCCAGGAGTAGCTGGTCGTGAGCCATCCGCCCAAGAGGGGACCGAGCGCAGCCATCCCGCCGATCACCGACCCCCAGACGCCGAATGCGATGCCCCGTTCCCGGCCACGAAATGTCGCGTTGACCATCGACAGGGCAGCCGGCAGCGTCAATGCACCGCCGAGCCCTTGAAGGAACCGTGCCCCGATCAACCAGCCCCCGCTGCGCGAGAGGCCGGCGAGCATGCTGGCCAGGACGAACGTCGTGATGCCGACTCGAAACAGCTTGCGACGCCCCTCCAGGTCGCCGAGACGACCGGCGGTGGTCAACAAAGAGGCAAAGACGAGGACGTAAACCGTATTGATCCACTCGGCTTCCGCAAGATGGATGCCGAGTTCCTCGATGATCGTGGGGAGCGCGACATTGATGACGGTCACGTCCACGATGATCATCGCGACCCCCATGGCGAGGGTTGCCAGAGCGAGCCAGCGCGTGGAAGAGCGTGTTTCCGACATCATGTCGGAAACACGCTAGCGGTTTCCTCCGAAATGCAAAAAGCCGTGACTAATTCAGGTCGCGTCGATTGCGGCGATCGCCCAGGCGAGCCCTTCGTCGGGATCCTCGATGGCGAGATGAAGGGTCCAACCGGTGGGAGGGAACAGATCGGACCACGCGTACCAGCGCAGTCGTCGCGCGTGCTCTCCGAGGAGCGTCGGGTCCGGAGGCCACTCGGCGTCCGTCAACACCGCGATCGTCCACCACGCAGCGAAGCGTCCGGCCGCAGCTCCTCGCCTTCGACCGTGCGCTCCGCCACTCGCTGCAGCCCAGGCCATCGTGCCGAGCCCGAGCTCCGGAGTGATCTCGGTGATCCGGGCTCTGCGAAGTCCGAGAGCGGCGAGGGCCATCGGCGCCGTCCCTCGGACGGCGCTCGTGTCGCACCGCCCGTTGGACTCTTCGGTCCACGGCGTGGTGAGCGCTGCGAGCGCGTCGAGCGAGTCCGGGTCGTCGAGCGGATCGGAAGCGGGAGGGAGTGTGATCTCGGCCATCGCCGGCAGTTCAGGTGGTGGGAACTCTGCACTCCGATGGTGATACGTGGCGATAGGGTACGAAGGCTCCCAGGGCTCGAGTCGCAGAGGGATTTCGAGATGGGTGTCGTCGACGACGCCACGAAGGTCTTCGCCCCGGACCACTCGTTCCTGGGCAACGACCGACTTGGCGGGGCCTTCGGACAGATACGGCTCGAGTTCGTCCCAGGTGTGGGCTGACGCCGCGACCTCGGCGAGGGGGCCGATCGTGAACTTCCCGGCCCCCACCACGACAACGGGGCCGGCCCATTGACCCGGTGCTTCAAGAGTGAGGCGATAGTCGATGTGCTCCGCAATCCCCCAGAGTTGTTTTCCCATGTCCAGGGCGTGCAGGCAGCGGTCCTTCAACTCGACGAGGTCGCGCCAGGATTCGTCCTTACAGAGGTGGTCGACGACACGCAGTAGCTCGTCGGGATCCCCGCGGTCGACTACATCGGCCAGAGTGCTCATCCCCGCAGGATATCGAGGTGAGGTGGGCTGTCGGTTCTCGTACGTCGACTACACGACCTTTGCGCCATTCTGGCGGTCCCAGATATTGTCTGCCAAGGCACTAGCCTCGCCACCGTGAACCTTCTCGATCCTCTGGCCGCGCCGTTTCTCTTCGAAGGGACCAGCGGTGAGGGAGTTCTGCTCCTTCACGGATTCACCGGTACGCCGGCGCACTTCCGCATGATGGGCAAGTTCCTCAACGAGCACGGCTACACCGTGCATGCGCCCCTCTTCCCTGGGCACGGCACGAGCCTGGAGGAGATGGATCAGACGACGTGGCACGACTGGGTGCAGAGTGCTCGAGCCGGCCTCGAGGCACTGGAGGAGTTTGGGCATGTCCACCTGGTCGGTCTGTCGATGGGTGGATTGATCTCCCTGCTGCTGGCAGCACGGCACGAGATCGCATCCATCACGACGATCGATACGCCGGTAAGACTCTGGGACCGTCGCCAGCCCCTCGTGCACATCCTCAAGCATGTGCAGCGGTTCCGCACCTGGGACGACGGGCCCGGGCAGCCTCCGCTCGGTGAGGCGGCCAGCTACTTCATCCAATACGACGGGTTCTCGGTGAGTGCGGCATCGGAGCTGCTGCGACTGAAACGGCGCGCGCTGCGCCACCTCGATCGCGTGCATGCACCGGCGTTGATCATTCAGTCGCGCGCCGACGAAACGGTTCGGCCCGAGAGCGCCGACATCCTCGCTCGCAGACTCGGATCATCCCGGAAGCGGATCCTGTGGCTCGAGCACTCCCGCCACAACGCGCTGCTCGACACCGAGCGCGACGTCATGGACGAGGCGATTCTCGAGCACCTTCGCTCGGCCTGATCCTGGCGAACCCAGGGCTCAGGGGTACCCCCAGGGTTCGCAACGTTGTGGGTTTCGGGGGTATCAGGCCACCGGGTCCGTGCCTTCAGGTGGTTCCGGCTGGGAGGTCTTGCGGACGCTGCTGACGGCCCGGTCGAGTGCCTCTCCAACTTGCGCGAAGCTCGTTCCGAGCGCATCGAGTAGCGACTTGGCTGCTTCTTTGGCGCCCTGTTGCACCTCCGGATCCCGGATCGTGTCCCCGACTGAAGTGAATGCGGTGTCCAAGGCATCGGTCACGGTGTGCAGTGCGTCGCGGACTTCTTGTTCCGACGGAACGGTGTCTTCCTGATCCTTCGTGGCGCGGTAGTGGTCTCGAAATGCGTTCCCGAGACTTCGGAATTCTCCGGCAACGGCCTGCCAACTGTCTTCCACTTCACCCATACGCATCCTTCTTTCTCTCGATCTGATGCTACCGATCCTGCGCTTGGCCGTTTGATCGGATGGGGACAACCACCAGGCCTCCGGTTCCGTCGTCGAGGATGCGCACGGTTGCTCCGTAGTGTCGTGCGATGACCGACTCTTGCAGTACCTCGCGGGGTGTTCCGTCGGCGATGACCTCACCTGCCGAAAGCAGCACGAGACGGTCACAGAACTGTGCGGCGAGGGTCAGGTCGTGCATGGCCGAGAGAACCGTCAGGCTCCGCTCTCTCCGGAGGCGGTCGATGAGGGCGAGTACCTGGAGCTGGTGACCGATGTCGAGGGCGGACGTGGGTTCGTCGAGAAGGAGCAGAGAAGCTTCCTGCGTGAGGGCTCGCGCCAGGACGACCTGCTGCAGCTCTCCGCCGGAGAGTTCCCCGAGGAGCCGGTCGGCGAACCCCTCCATCGTGAGTGAAGTAAGTGCTGTGCGTGCCACGGCGACATCGTGGTGTCCTTCGATGCCCAGATAGGGGATGTGCGGACTCCGTCCGAGGAGCACATAGTCGAAGACGCGCATGTCCGGTGGGGACGCTGGGCGCTGTGGGACGAGTGCGGCCATGCGTGCGCGGGCCGATCGGGACAGATGGGTGACGTGCCGTCCTCCGAGCGTCACGGTCCCGGTGGACGGAATGGTCCCGTGAACCGCCCGCAGCAAAGTGGTCTTCCCGGCGCCATTCGGACCGATCAATCCGACCCACTCTCCTTTGGCTGCCAACAGGTCCACACCGTCGAGGATCGTCGTCTTGCCGAAAACCACACGAAGCCCTTCGACGGCGAGGCCGCTCATCGCAGGCCTCTCGATGTCCGAAGCACGATGACGAAGAACGGCGCGCCGAGAAAGGCGGTGACCACTCCGATGGGCAATTCGGCAGGGCTGAGTGCCGTGCGTGCGACCACGTCGGCGACGATGAGAAACGCTGCTCCGAGCAGTGCCGAGAGCGGGAGGATGACGCGATAGCTCGCACCGGTGACCAGCCGAACGGCATGCGGGACGATGATCCCCACAAAGCCGATCAGCCCGCCGACTGCTACGGCGGCTGCGGTACCCAAGGTGGCTGCGGTCACCACGAGAAGGCGTACGCGACGAACAGGGACACCGAGAGCTGCAGCTTCTTCGTCACCGAGCGAGAGGACGTCGAGCATCCGACGGTGGAGCAGGATCACCACGCCGCCAATCGCCACGTACGGGAGGATGAGGAGGACTTCATGCCAGCCGCTCGTCGAGAGTCTTCCGAGAATCCAGGCGTAGACCTCGCGCAACGTGTTGGTGTTGCGCTGCTGGATGTAAGTCTGGAGCGCGGTCAGAAAGGACGCGACGGCAACGCCTGCCAGGATGAGACTCGTGTTTGTGCGGCGTCCGACGGTTCGTCCGAGCACATAGGTCAGGAGGACTCCCCCAACGGCGCCGACAAACGCAGCGATCGGGACGGCGGCACCGGTGGCCGAGGACCCGGCCGCGATGGCGAGTGTCGCGCCGAGACCGGCTCCGGCCGCGACGCCCAGTAGGTATGGGTCGGCCAGCGGGTTGCGGAACACGCCCTGATACGCCGCTCCGGCAAGGGCGAGGATCGCCCCGACGAGTCCGCCGAGGACCACTCGCGGGAGGCGAACGATCGTGAGGATGTCCACCTGGCGATCCGTCAGGGTGGTGGGTATGTCGATGCCGGGCAGAGCATTCAGGAGCGAGCGCGCCGCTCCGGACGCCGGAATGTGCACCGGCCCGATGAGGGTGCCGAGAGCGACGGCAGCGATAACCGCTGCGATGGCCGTCAGCATCCCTCCCCACGTGAGTCTGGTGGGTCGGTCGGGCCGGTGCGGGGCTGCGCTCAGGGGTGTGTCACCTGTCTTACGGCGTCAGCGATCGTGCTGAGAAAGTCGACGATTCGGGGTCCCCAGCGTGAGGCCACGTCGTCGTCGAGAGCGAATACGTTGCCTTCCGTCACCGCGGTCAGACTATCCCAGCCGGGCCGTTCGGCGACCGTCTCGGGACTCTGGCCGCAGCACTTCGTATCGGCGAGGAAGATCAAGTCGGGGTCTGCATCGAGGATGTACTCCGCCGACAATTGCGGGTAGCCGAACCCATCGGTATCCGCCGGGTCGGCGATGTTCTCCAGTCCGAGCATGCCTACCAGTTGGCCGATGAACGTCGAGGAAGTGACCGAGTAGTAGGTCGGATCCAGTTCGAAGTAGTAGGTGAGATTCTCACCGTCAGATGTTGCGGCCGTCGCATCGAGCAGAATCTGATCGATATCGGAGCCCATCTGCTCGACGAGGTCTAGTGCTTCCTCTTGATGTCCGGTGGCAGTGCCGAGCTGTCCGATCTGGTCATAGACATCGTCGATCGACGCTGCCGCCGGTTCGAGGAGGACGGGAATGCCCAGAGAATCGAGCGAAGCGACAAGATCCCCGGGATCGAACGTGATCACGACGAGGTCCGGGTCATAGGCCACGATTGCCTCGACATTGGGACTGAACCCGGTCAGGTCGGTGACCGGTGCCGTGTCCGGATAGTTCGACTGATCGTCGACTGCGACGACCTGGTCGCCTGCGCCGATGGCGAAGAGCATCTCGGTGGCCGTCGGAGAGAGGGACACGATCGCGTTCGGCGCCTCCTGGATCTCCACGGTTCCATTCGCTGCGTCCACGGTCGTGGGGAAAGGACTCGCCAGAGTCGTCGTCGTTGGCGCCGCCGTGGTCGTTGTCGTTGGTGCAGCGGTGGTCGTTGTCGTGGTGGGAGCGGGGGCCGCCGCCGCGGTGGCGGTGGTCGTTCCCGTCGAGCACGCGCTCATGATGAGCGCGGCTACGACTCCCACAATGGTCTTCCGCATGAATACATCCTCCTTATCCGGAGGATGAAGTGGACTGCCGGCTTGTGTGCCGACGAAGTACGCCTTCATCCGAGGGTTCGTTCGTTGCCGCGGCGCCAGGCGACCTGGCTCGGCCCCGAGGGGGCCTCACAGTTGCGGGACAGCGCCGGTTTTCCACCGGACTTCGCTGAACGCTCGCGGCACCTGCCTCACTGGGCAGGCAGGGCGAGCATAGCGCGTGCAGATCGCCGCAGGGCTCGGCGTCCCGCCCGAGATTCGGTCGTTCTTCCTTTTTCGGCGGGTAGGACGCGTTGCGGGCGACTGACGTACGATGCTCTTATGCGGCTCCATGTGCTCGACGCGACCTACGAACTGTTCCGCGCCTATTTCGGCTATCCGCGAAGGAGAGATCCGTCGGGCCGAGAAGTGGGGGCGGTGTGGGGACTGGCCGATTCGACCCGGCGCCTGCTGCGCGAGCCGGGCGTGACGCACGTCGCAGCCGCATTCGACACGGCTATCCGGTCGTTTCGCAACGACATGTACGACGGATACAAGACGGGAGAAGGTGTCGAACAGGAGTTGTTCGATCAGTTTCCGCTCGCAGAGCGCGCCCTGGAATCGTTGGGCGTCGTCGTGTGGCGGATGGAGGAGTTCGAGGCGGACGATGCACTCGCTTCGGCCGCTTTCCGCTTTGGTGATGACGTCGAACAGGTCGTGTTGTTGAGTCCTGACAAGGACCTCGCCCAGTGTGTGGTCGGGGACAGGATCGTGATGTACGACCGTCGCCGGTCGATGATGATCGACGAGGACGGTGTGCGCGATAAGTGGGGGATATTGCCTGAGTCGATGCCCGATTATCTGGCACTCGTCGGGGATGCGGCCGACGGTATTCCCGGCATCTCCGCCTGGGGAGCGAAGTCGGCGTCGACCCTGCTTGCCCGTTACCGGAGGATCGAACGGATCCCGCTCGACCATGCCCTGTGGGACATTCCGGTACGTGGCGGGCTCCGGCTGTGCGAATCGCTGGCCGCGAATATGGACGATGCGCTGTTCTACCGCACGTTGACGACGCTGCGTCGCGACGTACCGATCGCCGAAACGATCGATGATCTCGAGTGGGTTGGTGAAGGCGAACCGGCGGTGCGGGCGCTCGCCGCAGAGTTGGGGTTCTGAGAACTTCCCCTGCGAGGGGAAGGAAGACTCTTTACTCCCTGGAGGAACCAGTGATCCCGAGGTGGCGCAGAAACGCCTCGTTGCTCGGTTCGCGGCCCAGGAAGTCCCGGAGGAGATCCGCCGCGTCTCTCGACCCGCCCTTCTCGAGGATCTTGCGGCGATAGGCAATGCCGATGTCAGGGTTGGTGACCCCCGCCTCTTCGAATCGGGAGAACATGTCGAGGCCGAAGACCTTCGACCACAGGTACCCGTAGTACCCGGCGTCGTAACCGCCGAGCAGATGGCCGAAGCTCGCCGGGAAGAACGTTCCCTCTTGGTGAGGAAGCAGGCCGACGGTTTCGGCGTCGAGCATGATCGCATCCAAGTCGCTGTGATCTCCTGGCCCGTGCAGTCCGAGGTCCAGCTTCCCAAGTGAGATCTGGCGGAGTGTGTCGAGGGCCTCATTCACGTGCCGGGCAGCCACCAACCTGTCGACGAGGTCCTTCGGGATCGGCTCGCCGGTTTCATGGTGCAGCGCGAATCGCTGGAGAAGGTCTGGTCGCCAGCACCACTCCTCCATGATCTGTGACGGTGCCTCGACGAAATCCCATTCGGTCGAGGCACCGGAGAAACGGGTGAACTCGGTGTGGCCCAGCGACATGTGCAGGATATGTCCAAACTCGTGGAAGAGGGTCTCGACCTCCGAGTGCTGGAGCAGGGACGGTACATCTGCCGAGGGCTTCGTGAAGTTGGCCACGATTGTGGACAGCGGCAGCTGATACTCACCGTCGGCCTTTCGATGCCCCGGAACGAGCGGGAAGGCGGCTGCGTGGCTGAACTTGCCCTCTCGCGGGAACAGGTCGGCCATGAAGGTCGCTACCTGTTCACCCGATGATGCATCCACGATGTCGTAGACGACGACGTCCGGGTGCCATGTCGGAACGTCTCCCCGCTTGCGGTATTCGAGCCCGAAGACTTTTCCGGTAATGCTCAGGAGACCGTCGATTACTCGATCCAGAGGGAAGTACTGCGCGACTTCTGTTTGATCGACTCCGTAGTCCCGTTTGCGGAGTTGGGTGTCGTAGTAGCGGCGGTCCCATGGTTGCAGCTGCGGGTCGCCTGCATCGGATTCCAGCATCGAGGCCAATACGGCGATTTCGCGATTGCCGATCTCGGTCAGGGGAGGGACGAGATCGTCGTAGAAGGCGGTGACGGCCCCGGGGTGCCTGGCCATCTTCACCTCCATCTGGTAGTCCGCCCACGAAGGGAGACCGAACATCGCTGCCATCTTCTCGCGTAGGTGCACGGCTTCTTCGAGGATCGCGCGGTTGGCGCCGGCGGCTCTGTTCGAGAACAAGAACAGGAGCCGCTCTCGCAGATCGCGTCGGGTGGCGTTCTCCATGAACGGGAAGACATCCGGGTATGCCATGGTCACTTTGTAGGTGCCGGCATCCGGAGCCGGCTGGAGACGTTCGACGTAGTCATCGGTCATCCCGGTCAGATCCGATCTCGTGACGATGAGTGCAGCGTCGACATCGGCGATGTTCTTCTCGAAGGCGATTCCCAGTTCGACCATTCGGTTCTGAAGCCTCTCGAGCTCCTCGCGTTGGTTCAGCTCCAGTTCATGACCGGCACGCCGGAAATCGCGAATCGTGAAGTCGAGGAGACGGCGGTGCTCTCCGGAGAGAGAGGTGGCATCATCGGTTCCGGCGTATGTACTCACTGCCTTGTAGAGGTCACGGCGGAATGTGAGTCCGATCTGCCATTTAGCGAGTGCCTCCTCCGAGGCTCGAGCAGCGGCCCGGATGGATTCGTCGGGGTGCACGTTGGAGAGAAACGGCCCGCGGCCGTAGGCAAGGGCCATCGTTGTGGCTGCTTCCTCGAGCGGGAGCAACGTGTCTGCAAACGTCCGCTCGCCCTCGATGGCAACGATGGCCGCGACGAGGCGCTCACACGTGACGATGGTTGTGGAGGTCAAGTCCTCGATCGTGTCCGGGGTGATTGTCGTATAGTCGAACATTCCGAGAACGATACCCGTCCGGGGAGCCTGCTGAGCGATGCATGGCTGGGGTCTCGACGACCGTGCATTGCCCTGTCTCTGCCTCGACGCAGCGCACGACTGCGCTTTGTCACGCCAGATTCGTCACGCTCGCCCCGCGGTTTTGCATCGATGAGGTTGCGATACGAAGTACCTGGTACCTGATACCGGCATCACTCGGCAGACTCCAGAAGTACTCAGTCGGCCTCGGAGAGCAAGCGGGACAACAGCCGTGCGGATCTGATCCCGTAATCTGCGTAACAGTTGTTCATCAACAGGTGCACTTTCTCCGCTTGTTCGCGGAGACGCCGGATGCGGGGGATCCACTCTCGCAACTCGTCTTCCCGGTAGTCGTAGCGGAACCGCTCGGCAGCGGTGATTCCCTTGCGTTCCCAGTTGTCGGCATTCCGGCCGTGGAAGCGCACGTGTGCAATCGGCGCGGTCACCGCTGCCACCGGTGGCACCGAACTTTTGAACCCTTGAGGCTCGTCGACGCAGACGTAGGCGAGGTCGTGTTCTCGGAGAAAGCCGAGCGTGGAGTCGGCATGGTCCTGGTCCATCCAGCGTTGCTGGCGAAACTCGACCGACACGTCGAACTCCTCGAGTTGTTCTGCGGCCCAGGAGAGATAGCCGAAGGAACCTCGCGAGGGGTATACGTATGCGGGGAGCTGCATCAGGATCGAGCCGAGCTTTCCCGCGGAGTGCAGGGGCATGAGCGCCTCGGAGAAGCGGCGGAACGCCTCGGCGACGAACTCCCTCGGGAGATCCCGGGCGTAGACGTTGCGCTTGTCGGCCTGGGTCCGGGGGAGTGCCTCTCGCAGGTCCTTCCAAAGTGTCTGCGGAGGAGTCGGATGCTGAGTGAGGAGTCGGAACGCCTTGATGTCGAAGGTGAAGTCGTTCGGCGTGCGTTCCACCCACAGTCCTGCGGTCCGCTCGTTTGGAGGGCCGTAGTACGTCGAGTCGACCTCGACGATCGGGAACTGGGATGCGTAGAAACGAAGTCGCTTCTCCGCCGTGTCGACGTCCGGCGGGTAGAAGGCGCCGGATTCGAGCACGGTCTTGTCTGTCCACGAACATGTCCCGACGAGGAGCCCCCGGTCGGCAATGGTGTCGCTGGCCATGCTGAGAGGGTACGCGTCCAGAGCCGTCCTGTGCGAGAATCAGGACATGGAGCATCCGAGCGTTCAGCGCATCAAAGACGGGTATCGCTGCTTCACCGAAGGTGACTACGAGGGGTTCGCTCGCGAGTTCGCCGACGACGCGATTTGGCATGTTCGCGGAGACACGCCGCTCGCAGGTGACAAGGTCGGTCGCGAGGAGATTCTGGAGTTCTTGAGATCGCTCGCCCAGGACACCCACGAGTCGTTCATGATCGAGGTGCACGACATACTGGCGAACGACCTCCATACCGTGGTGCTGGCTCACACGACCGTGAATCGGGATGAAGGGACCTATACGGCGGACGAGGTACACGTCTTCTGCACGAAAGAGGGACGGATCACCGAGGCGTGGGGGTTTACGTCCGATCCCAACGGTCGCGGCAAGTTCTGGTTCTAGGGAGTGATGCAGACACCAGGCACCAGGTACAACGTACTTCGTATTTCGTATCGGAACCTCAGGTCGATGCAAGACCATGGGGCGAGCGTGGCGGCTCAGCCATAACAAAGCGCATTCGCGTGCTGCGTCAAGGGTGAGAGAGGACGATGCATGCTCGTCGACGCGTGCCATGCATTGCTCAGCGGGCTCCTATGAGTCGGCTGCCTCAGCTCCATTGGTGGTCAGCAGCCGACGGAGCTGTTCTTTCTTGACGACGCCGGTGGTGCGAAAGCGCTGCGTGATCTTCTTGGCGTCTTCCTCGCCGCGCTGCTTCGCCTTGCGCTGGGATCGTTCCGATGTCCCGAACAGTACGAACGTCGGCGTGCCCTTGATCTTGTAGCGTTGTGCAGCTCCCGGCACCTTGCCTACGTTGACTTTCAGGACGTGAGCAGACCCCCGAAACTCGTGAGCAAGCTCATCGATGGTGCCGTCCATCGCCTTACATGCCGGGCATGAGAACTGCATGAAGTCGATGAGAACCGGCTTGCCGTCGGCCGTGAACTGCTCGATCTGGTCGATGTTCTTTACGTTGATTGCTCTGGTGCGTTTGCGGAATGCCACGACTGCCTACGAGGGGGGACGGGGCAAGGGTATCCGAGTTGGCGAGTTTGTCTACTCTCGGACCGCTCCGGTGTCATACCAGTCGGCTACCAGCCGCCCCCTCCGCCGCCTCCTCCGAAGCTTCCGCCACC
>JAACED010000052.1 GCA_011682695.1 Gammaproteobacteria bacterium | reverse complement strand
GGCCTCGCGACGTCTGGCTTCGGTCGCCCCGACGGTTGTTGCGATCACCGGCTCGTTCGGCAAGACCACGACGAAGGCCTACGTCGGTCGACTTCTGCAGAACCGTCGCCCGGTGGTCGTCAGCCCGGCGAGCTTCAACAACCGTTTGGGTCTGGCACGTTCCATCAATGAACAGCTCACGCCCGGTACCGAGATCTTCGTTGCCGAGATGGGGACCTACGGTCGGGGTGAGATCCGGGCATTGTGTGAGTGGATCCGTCCGACGGTGTCGGTGATCACCGCCATCGGCCCCGTCCATCTCGAACGATTTGGCACGCTCGAAGCGGTCGCCGCGGCGAAAGCCGAGATCGTCGATGGTGCGGAGACGTTGGTGCTGAACATCGACTATCCGCAGCTCGAGGAACTCGCCGACGGGGAAGAAGGACGCAGGGAGGTGATTCGATGCTCTTCGAGTTCTCCACGGGCAGACGTTTACGTCGGGCCCGATTCGATGGTCTATCTCCGTGGGGAAGCGATCGGCGCGGTCTCAGATGGGGAGGCATTTCCGGGGAATGTGGCGTGCGCAGTCGGAGTGCTGGCAGCACTGGGCCTGACTGCCGATCCCGCCGATCTGGCCTCGCTGGAGCGGCCGGTGCACCGCCGGCAGGTGGCGACGGCGCAGAGCGGAGCAGTCGTCATCGACGATACGTACAACGCCAACCCGGCAGGGGCACGGGCCGTCCTTTCGATGTTGGGACACTATGCATCCCCCGGAGCGAGGCGCGTCGTCGTCACCCCCGGCCTCGTCGAGTTGGGCCAACGGCAGTATGCAGAGAATGTGACCTTGGCCGAGCATGCTGTGAGAGAGGCAACGGACATCGTGATCGTCGGACGCACGAACAGGCGGGCGCTGTTGGAGGGGTCGCGCGGCGCGATGTCCGTTAGGGTTGTTGACTCCCGGGAAGAGGCCGTCGCCTGGGTGCGACGAACGCTCGGTCCCGGTGATGTGGTCGTCTACGAGAACGACCTGCCGGACCACTACCCGTAAGGAGCAATCTGATGAGCAACCCGGCGGTGGTGTTTGGGGGGCCGTCCCCCGAGCACGACATCAGCATTCTCACCGGCCTGCAGGCGTGCAGGACGCTGCTCGACGCCGGCCGCAGCGTGGAGGCGATCTATTGGGCGAAGAGCGGTGCCTGGTTCTCGGTGGATCCATCACTGGAGGCGGCGGACTTTGCCGATGGTGTGCCACGGCGGGCCAGGCCGCTTCGGTTCATGGCCGAGGCGGGAGGCGGATTCATCGCTCGTAAGAGGCCACTCGACATCTCAGCGGTCGTGAACTGCTGCCACGGTGCTCCGGGTGAGGACGGAACGCTGCAGGCGGCGTTCGACCTCGCCGGGATTCGCTATACGGGGCCGAGCGCCGCCGGGTCCGCCCTCGGGATGGACAAACTCGCTTTCGGAGCCGTCGTGCAGTTGGCGGGTCTTCGCTCCGTGCCACGCAGACTTCTCGAACCGAGGATCGAGTGGGACGCAACGCCCCCGTTCATCGTGAAGCCGCGGTTCGGCGGATCTTCGATCGGAATCGAGGTCGTGGACGGGATGGAGACGGCACTCGCACTTGCCAAGTCGTCGCCCCACTTGAAGAGCGGCGCAGTCATCGAACCGTTCCTGGAAGGCAGCCGGGACTACAACATCGCGATTCGAACATATCCCAGCCTGCAACTCAGCGCCATCGGAGCACCGGTCAGAGACGCGAAGAGCGGCGCCATCTACAGCTACGAGCAGAAGTACCTGGCCGGTGGCGGGCTCGAGGGGTCGGCACGTGAGATCCCGGCCAAACTTCCGGCCGAAGTGGCGGGGTCGATCCGGCAGGCTGCCATGATCGTGTCGGATCTCGTCGGTGTCCGGTCCGTTGCCCGATTCGACTTCCTCGTGCGGGGCAGCGACGTGTGGATCAACGAGATCAACACGATTCCCGGGAGCCTGGCAGCCTATCTGTGGGTGGATCCTCCGCTCAGCAGGCGTGAGCTGCTGACCGATATGGTCATCGAGGCCGAGAAGCAACCGATCCGACAGTTCGGGACCATCGGGTCGGACGGGACGGCACTTCGTAGCGCCGGCTCGATCGCAGCCAAACTGGGCTGATACCTACTTGATCAGGCTACAGGTGGACGATCGGGCAGGTCAGCGTTCGGGTGATCCCTTCGATCGACTGGATGCGGGCGACCACGAGCTTGCCCAGAAGATCAACCGTCTCGGCAGCGGCCTTGACGATCACGTCGTACGGGCCGGTGACGTCATCGGCATGTTCCACGCCTTCGATGCGGCGGGCTGCTTCGGCTACCTGTGCGGCTTTGCCCACTTCTGTCTGGATCAACACATACGCTTGGACCACCGGAACCTCCTCGGAGTGTCTCTTGATGCGATCATACCCCAGCGGGTTCCCGTCCGGGTGCCGAGTCTGCAACTGTGGGTCGCCGGCCTGCGGTTGCGGGCCGTGCCGTCACGTGCCTTCGGAGCCGACACGAATCTGTCGCGCCGTTGCGTTTCCTCGGACGTCGTCGATGTCGAAGATGATGCGTTGACCCTGTCGTAAGGATCGGAAGATGCTTCCGTCCAAGGATGCTGCATCGAGGAAGACTTCGGTTCGGTCCGTGTCGGATACGACGATGCCGAATCCGGTGGAAGGATCGAAGATCTTGACAACGCCTTGCATAGGTCGTGAGTGTAGTGGTGCCGGACGGAACTGAGGCGTCACGCGGCGGGCTCCTAGGCCTTGTCGACCTTGCCGGCCTTCAGGCAGGAGGTGCAGATACGCATGCGGCGAGTGTTGGAACCATGGCGCACGCGAACACGCTGGATGTTGGGAAGCCAGCGTCGACTCGAGCGCTTGTGCGAGAAACTGACTTGTTTCCCGAACCAGGGCTCTTTTCCACAGATCTCACAGCGATAGGACATGGCGACCTCCTCGGGCCGGTGAGCGAGGTTAGCACCGCGAGGGAGCTGTACGGAATCGTATACTCGTCGCCGGTCATGGATCCGCGAATGCACCTTACCGCCGATCACCTGAAGCGCGTGCTGTCGCGCTATCACGAACGCCTCTGCGTGTATCGCGATGCACTGAACCGGCTCAACGTCTATCCGGTGCCCGACGGAGATACGGGAACGAACATGCAGCTCACGGTCGGCACGGTCGTGGACGAAATGAGTTCTGCGCAGGGTATGGCCGAAGTGACGAGTGCGCTCGCGCACGGGTCGTTGATGGGTGCACGTGGCAATAGCGGCGTAATCTTGGCGCAGATTCTGCGAGGCCTCTCAGACACCTTTCGTGAGGTCGATCGGGTCGGAGTGCCCGAAGTCGTGAAGGCCCTCGAACGCGCTTCGAAAGCTGCCTATCAGGCCGTCTTGCACCCGGTTGAAGGCACGATCCTGACGGTCCTCCGGTCGGCCGCCGAAGCCGCAGCCGAGACGGGCACCACTGCAGGCACCGATCTCGCGGGTCTCCTCGAAGGCGTGTTCACGAGAGCAGTACAAACCCTCGAGTCCACTCCGTCGCTTCTCCCGGTGCTCGAACGCGCCGGAGTCGTCGATGCCGGTGGTGCAGGCCTGCTTCTGCTCTTGGCTGCGTTCCTCGAGGAAGTGACAGGGACCGAAGTGATCCTGCCGGAGAGCATTTACACAGCCACTCCGGCGGTCGAAGTAGCGACGGGCACGGTGTCCGAGGAGCGATACGAAGTCGTGCTCATCCTCGAGGCCCCCGAAGACCGCGTCGATCCATTTCGGACGGCGTGGGAGAGACTCGGTGGATCGATCGTCGTCACGGGTGGCGACGGGCAGTACAAGTGCCACATCCACACCGATCATCCGGCAGAGGCCATCGAAGCGGCCATCCATCTCGAAGACGGACCGGTCGGTTCATTCCGAAACCTGACCATCATGGATCTCGCGGAGCAGACCGCCGACAGCGCGTTCCATCTGACGGACACCGTATCGGTCATCGCAGTCGTCGCCGGTGAAGGCCTCGCAGCGCTGTTCCGTCAGTTGGGGGCTGCCGACATCGTGCAGGGAGGCCAGAGTATGAACCCTTCGATGGAGGATCTCCTCACTGCGGTGGAACGCTCTACGGCATCGACCGTCATCCTGCTTCCGAACAACAAGAACATCATCCCGGTCGCCCTCCGTGTGGACTCCCTCAGCAAGAAGACGGTGCTCGTCGTGCCCACCGTGTCGGTGCCGGAAGGTATCGCTGCGATGATGGGGTTCCTCTCCGGCCGGGAGCCGGACGAACTGGTCGACGCGATGCGGAACGCTGCGAAGTCCGTCGGCACAGGGGAAATCACCCGGGCGGTGCGAGACGCTCGCGTCGAGATCGGGCACGTCGCGACGGGAGACTGGTTGGGGATCGTTGGTGGTTCCATCGAGCATGCCGGGGAGGACCTGGCCGAAACGTTGACTCGGACGCTGGACACCATGGTCGACGACGATCGTGAACTCGTGACCCTGTTCATCGGCGATGCGGCGACGACCGATGCGACCGATGCGGCTCGTGGTCATCTCGCGGCGAAACATCCGTCGATCGAGGTTGAGATCAAGGACGGGGGACAGCCGCTCTACCCCTACTTGATCTCCGTGGAGTGAGTAGCCTGGCCCACCTGTCGGAGGTGGCGGTCGAGCAGGTGAAACTGCTCTCCGGCCGACGGGGCGAGAAGCTCCGAAACGCAGGAATCGGAACCGTGGCCGATCTTCTCCAGCATGTTCCCCGTCGGTACATCGATCGTTCCCGAACCGAGCAGATTGCCACCGTGCCCGTCGGTCGAGAAGTCACGATCATCGGAACGGTTCAGAGGGTGTCGACGAGACGGCCCCGGCGCAACCTCGCGATCACCGAGGCGGTCGTCTCCGACGAGAGTGCACGTATCACCGTCGTGTGGTTCAACCAGGCTTTTCGCGAACGTCAGCTCTCCGTCGGCGCAGAGGTGGCCCTCTCGGGGAAGGTCGAATCGTTTCG
This sequence comes from Gammaproteobacteria bacterium, assembly GCA_011682695.1. Classification (NCBI taxonomy): domain Bacteria; kingdom Pseudomonadati; phylum Pseudomonadota; class Gammaproteobacteria; species Gammaproteobacteria bacterium. Next base: position 17,017 of record JAACED010000052.1, on the reverse strand, counting down.
GGGGAGACTTCAGATGAAGAGCCCGGACGTCGACCTGATGCGGTCCGCCTCCGAGAGCCTGGTCACCGGCAGGGTGGTTCCGGTGTATCCGTCTGCAGGCGGCTTGTCATCCGGATACCTTCGGAGGGCGATCCACAATGCGCTCGGGAGGGCACGACCGATCGATGACCCGCTTCCTTCGGAGATGGTGCGGCGGCTGGGGCTGATCGACCGCGATCGGGCGATCTCCGACATTCACTTCCCCGAGACTCCCGACGTCGTCGCTCCGGCTCGTCGCAGGCTCGTATTCGACGAGCTGTTTCGTCTGGAGGTCGCCCTCGCCCTCTCGAAGCGGCAAATGATCGAAGAGGCGGTGGGGATTGCACACGGTCCAGACGGTTTGTTGCTCGGACGCTTCATCGAAGGGCTCCCGTTCACGCTGACCTCCGCGCAGGGCCGGGTCATCGACGAGATCGGCCGCGACATGCAAGCGCCGCATCCGATGCATCGGCTCCTCCTCGGCGAGGTCGGATCGGGCAAGACGGTGGTCGCCGTCTCTGCACTGATGACCGGCGTCGAAGGGGGCTACCAGGGAGCCGTGATGGCTCCCACCGAAGTGCTCGCCGTTCAGCACTATCTCTCGATCACGGCGCTTCTCGCAGGAGCAGGGCTGGCTCCACCACCCGACGACACCCCGAACCTCTTCAGCGGTGAGGGCACCGGTGTGAAGCTGGCGCTGTTGACCTCTTCCAACGCCGAGGTGAACTTCCGGCCTCACGTGACGCGCGACGAGGTCGTGGAGCTCGTCGCCGAGGGTGCAGTCGACATCGTCGTCGGGACACATGCACTCATTCAGGAAGGGGTCCGCTTCGCCGCTCTCGGGGTCGCCGTCATCGATGAGCAACATCGGTTCGGAGTCCACCAGCGCGTGCTGCTCAAAGAGAAGGCGGACGACGCGGATCCCGATCTCCTCATCATGACTGCCACGCCCATCCCGAGGACGCTCTCAATGACGCTCTATGGGGATCTCGACGTCTCTCTGCTCGATGAGATGCCGCCGGGCCGGCCGGAAGTCCTGACGCTGGCGGTACGTCCGGATCAGCTCTCCGAGGTCTACGACCGGGTCCGCACGGAAGCATCCGCGGGCCGGCAGACGTTCGTCGTGTGCCCCCTCGTCGAAGACAGCCCGAAGGTGCAGGCGGCGTCGGCGACGGCCGAGTATGAACGTCTCCAAGGCGTTTTTCCCGACCTTCGGCTCGGGCTGCTCCACGGTCAACTGCGATCGGTCGACAAACAGTCGGTCATGCAGGCCTTCCGCGACGGGGCCCTGGATGTGCTCGTCACCACCACGGTGATCGAGGTCGGAATCGACATACCCAACTCGACCATCATGGTGATCGAGGACGCCGATCGGTTTGGCCTGAGCCAACTGCACCAGCTCCGCGGCAGACTCGCCCGTCACGCCGGTCCGAATTGGTGTTACCTGGTCGCCGACCCTTCGACGGAGGAGGGCAGGACACGCATCGAAGCCATGGTGGCGATCGACGACGGATTCGAACTGGCCGAGATCGACCTGCGGATTCGTGGCCAAGGAACCGTGTTCGGCGCCCGCCAGTCGGGTCTGTCCGATCTTCGTCTGTCGGATATTCTCAGAGACAAGGATGAACTGGTCGCGGCTCGGCGCGAGGCGTTTACCCTCGTGGATCAGGATCCGGATCTCAGCGATCATCCGGACGTACGAAGGGAGGTGAGAGCCTTGCTGGGGGATGACGTTGAATGGCTCTTCAGGTCATGAGGATCATCGCCGGCAGTGCAAAGGGCCGCCGTCTCTTCGGACCTTCGGGATCCGGCACACGCCCGATGACGGATCGTGCCCGCGAGGCGCTGTTCTCGTCGCTGGGGGATCGCGTCGTCGATGCCCGGGTGTTCGACTTGTATGCAGGGTCGGGTTCCATCGGTCTCGAGGCGTTGAGCCGTGGTGCAGAGTCCGTCGTGTTCGTGGAGAAGGCACGACCGGCGCTCTTGGCGCTTCGGCGCAATATCGACAACGTCGGGTTGGGCGGAACCGTGTTCGCCCTGGACGTGGAGCGTTTTCTGGACGCCGCGGATACCGACGCGGATCTGGCATTCGTTGACCCGCCATACGGGCTGTCGCTAGCGTCTGTAGAGAAGATCTTGAGCAAACTGGTCCCGAGGCTGACTGCCGGAGCGGACGTCATACTCCATCGAAGGGTGGGGGAGCGGCCGCCGAACGTCGGAGGCCTCGCGCTGGTCGACCGCCGCAGATACGGGGATACCGTTCTGTGGCGCCTGAGGAAGGAGGAGGCGTGACCGTTGCCCTGATCCCTGGGAGCTTCGACCCGCCCACCAATGGACATCTCGACGTCATACGACGATGTTTGGCGGTCTTCGGTCAGGTCGTGATCGCCGTGGTGGCCAACCCTTCCAAAACGCCGCTCTTCGACGTCAAAGAGCGAGTCGCGATGCTCGAACAGCTCTACGAGGGCGAACATGTCGAGGTGCAGAGTTTCGAAGGACTGCTGGTCGACTTCGCCCGGCGACGTGATCGTCAAAGGCCTGCGCGCCGTATCCGATTTCGAGTATGAACTGCAGATGGCCCAGATGAATGAGAGACTCTCCGGTATCAGCACGCTGTTCCTTCCGACCGCTCCCGTGTACGGATTCCTGTCCTCCTCCCTCGTCAAGGAAGTCGCTCGGTTCGGTGGTCCCGTGGGAGAACTCGTACCACCAATCGTGAACGAAGCACTCAAGAAGAGGTACGGAAATGGCTGACGGTACGGACAATATCCCGGAAGTCGGCGAACTCGTCGAACTGCTCGATCAGATGGAGGCCTCGGTTCGGGATGCGAAGGCCATCCCGCTGTCGGGCAGCGTCCGGGTCGAACGTGAAGAACTACTTGAAATGATCGGCCAGCTGAGGGCCGCACTTCCCGAAGAGCTGAGGGCCGCGCGATGGATGGTGCGAGAGAGGGAAGCGTTCATCGCCAGAACCAATGAGCGCGCGAAGGCCATCCTCGACAAATCCACGGCGAAAGCCGCCGAGATGGTCAGCGAATCGCGGGTTCTCGCCGAAGCGGTCGAAGAGGCCAACGCCCTGGTGCGGAGGGCCGAAGGGGAGGCACGGAGGATTCGGCTCGAGGCAGAGGACCTTGCCGACAACCGGCTCGAACACCTCGAGATGCTCTTTCGGAATCTCCTGGGTCAAATCAGGGGTGTCCGTTCGCAGTATCATGAGGCACGTCCCGCACCGCCGTCGGTTCCCGAGTAACAACACCATCCACCATGTCTGTCTTCCTTCTGAACGTCTCCGACCTGCTCGGGCATCCCGGTACGCGCCGGGCAGTGGCCCTCGAAGGGTCACTGGATATCAGCCTGGACCTTGCTTCGGTGGTCGAACCGGTGTACGCCGAGCTGATGCTCGAAGCGACGGTTGACGAGGTCGTTGCTCGTGGAACGCTGAAGTTCACGGCCTCGCTGCGATGCAATCGGTGCCTGACGGAATGGGATGAAGAGATGAGGGTCGCGATCCTCGAAGTGTTCGGCTCCCGAACGGTGGATGATGGTTCCGTTGTCGAACGTGACGGGTCTATCGACCTCGAGCAGATTCTGCATGACGAGGCCTCGCTTGCCCTTCCGATCGCGCCGCTCTGCAAGCCGGATTGTCTCGGACTTTGCCCAACATGCGGAACCGACTTGAATACGGATCCCTGTTTCGGGCATGCCGACGAGAGCGCGTCCGCGTTCGGCGCCCTTCGGCACCTGCTGGAACCTTGAGAGGAGCCCCCTATGGCTGTACCCAAGAAGAAAATGTCGCGGTCACGCACGAGGCGCCGTAAGGCGAGCTGGAAGCTCGGCCGACCGCGCACGTCTACCTGTCCGCAGTGTCACGCTCCCAAACTGCCGCATCGGGCCTGCCCGAACTGTGGTACGTACCGGGGCCACGAGGTCACCGCCGGAACCGAATAGCGTGTTAGCCCTCGACGCGATGGGGGGCGACCACGCACCCAGAGAGACGGTCGCCGGCGCAGCGGAGGCGGTCCGCAGGGGGATCGAGGTCGTTCTGGTTGGGAATCGACGGCGGCTCGAACCACTCTGTGAGAATGTCGATGTCGATCTGCCGATCGTTCATGCCGCCGACGTTGTCGCGATGGGTGAAGATCCGGCCCGTTCGATCCGAGAGAAGCCCGACGCATCGATCAGCGTGGCGGCGCGACTCGTCCGTTCGGGCGAGGCGGATGGTCTCGTGTCGGCCGGATCGACGGGAGCAGCACTCGCTGCCGCGGCGATCATCATCGGCAGGATCCCTGGTGTGCTCAGGCCGGCAATCGCCACGGTGATCCCGACCACCCCTCCCACCGTCCTCATCGACTCCGGAGCGAATCCGACGGTGGGCCCCGGGCACCTCGTACAGTTCGCGATCATGGGCTCGGTCGTTTCCGAACTCTCGCTTGGAGTGGCGGACCCGTCCGTCGGTCTTCTCTCGATCGGCCAGGAGAAGGGCAAGGGGAGGGACCTGGAGAAACAGGCGGCCGTCTTGCTGGAGGATGCGGTGCCGCGATTCGTTGGAAATGTCGAAGGACGTGATGTCGCCGCAGGGACCGTGAACGTGGTGGTGACCGACGGGTTCACGGGCAACACCGTTCTCAAAGCCATCGAAGGGACCATCGCCTGGGTAGCCTCGTTGGCGGCCGGTGCCGGAGCACCGCTGCCAGCGATGGTGTTGTCCGGGGTCGACTATGAGACCACGGGTGGCGCCCACCTCGTCGGCACACGCGGCGTCGTGGTGATCGCCCATGGATCGTCGTCGAGAGTCGCGATCTGCAGCGCTCTCGAATCGGCGTCTCGCGAAGCATCGGGGGGCATGGTGGAAGAGATAGGGAGGCGGCTCGCATGACTGACATCGAAGCCAGACTCGGATATCAGTTCCGAAACCCGGCCTTGCTCGAAACGGCACTCACGCATCGGTCCTTCACGGCAGAGCACGACGGCGTCGAACACAATGAGAGGATGGAGTTCCTCGGGGATGCGGTCCTTGGTCTCGTCATCACCGATGTCCTCTTCGGGCAGTTCGCCGAGATGCGAGAAGGCCAGATGGCGAAGCTTCGAGCTTCCCTCGTCAGCAGGCCGGCGCTTGCCTCGGTGGCGCGGACGATCGGACTCGGAACCGGTCTCCGCATCGGACACGGCGAAGAAGTATCCGACGGGCGCGACAAAGACTCGATTCTCGCCGATGCCCTGGAAGCCGTCTTGGCTGCCGTGTACCTGGATGGTGGTCTCCAAGAAGTACGCCGTGTGATCATCGAGCATTGGGAGGCGCAGGTGGATGCGCTCTCGGGGACTCCAGGTGCAAAGGATTACAAAACGCGGCTGCAGGAAGTGCTCGCCAAAGTGCAACTCGAGCCGGTGTACCAGGTGGACGGTGATGGGCCCGATCACGAGCGGACGTTCAGGGCGACGGTGGAGATCGACGGAGTGGTGCGCGGCGAGGGAGAAGGCCACTCGAAGAAGGAGGCGCAACAGGCGGCTGCCAGGGTCGCACTGGAGCGCCTGGCGGATTCACCGTAGGGTGTCCGGCATGTCGGAGGTGATCCGAGCCAGGGCAGTAGTGCGTGGCCGCGTGCAAGGGGTCGGGTTTCGTTACGCGACGCTCTCTCGAGCAAGGATGCTCGGTGCCGTCGGGTGGGTCCGTAACCTGCCGTCCGGGGAGGTCGAGGTCGAAGTCCAGGGCTCGCCGGAAGTCGTCGAGAGCCTCGTCGATTGGCTGCGCGTCGGGCCACGATCGGCCATCGTTGCGGATGTCAGAGTGGCTCCTGCAGCTGTCGACCCCGATGAGGACACCTTCACGGTTCGATGAGCGGCCGCCGAGCTGTGATAGCCTCACTTCGCTAAATCACAAGGGTGTCATTCAGTGTATGTGAAGTCTCTGCGGCTGGTCGGCTTCAAATCGTTCGCCGATCGGACACGGCTCGAGTTCGAGCCGGGGGTGACGGTGGTCGTCGGCCCCAACGGCTCCGGCAAGTCCAATCTCGTCGATGCCATCGCCTGGGTGATGGGAACGCAGTCGACGCGCTCGCTGCGAACGCAGCGGATGGACGACGTCATCTTTGCGGGAACGACGACCCGGCCTGCGTTCGGCCGTGCAGAGGTGACACTGGTACTCGACAACAGCGCACGCACGATCCCTCTCGATCTCGACGAGATCTCGATCACCCGGCGGTTGTACCGCGACGGCGCCAGCGACTACCAGATCAACGGAGTCGACTGCCGTCTTCTCGACATTCAGGAACTGCTGTCCGATGGAGGGGTTGGACGGCACCAGCATCTCATTGTCGGCCAGGGCCGGATCGACGATCTTCTGAACGCCAAACCGGAGGATCACAGGGCCGTGATCGAAGAGGCTGCCGGGATTCTCAAGCACCGACTTCGCAAAGAGCGGTCGGTGCGTCGTCTGGAACGCACCGACGCGGACGTGCTTCGGCTCCAAGACATCCTGCGCGAACTCAAGCGGCAGATCCGACCGCTCGAGCGGCAGGCGAAGTCAGCAGACCGTCACGCCGTGCTTCGTCGCGAGGTGCGTGAACTGCGTCTGTTCTTCGGTGGTGAAGCGATGCGCGCCGTCCACGGCCGGCTTGCCGAGCTCGAAGGCGCCGAGACCCAGTGGAGAGCCAAGCTCGAAGCTGCGCAATCCGAGAGAGCCGAACTCGAATCCCGACTTCCTGAACTCATCAGTCGAGCCGGAGCCGCCGGGCACGCCCTGGAGGCAGACACGGCGGCGGCGGCTCGGTTGGAGACGACCGTCGAACGTTTGCGACGCATCGCGCAGGTCGCCCATGAGCGGCGAAGATCTGCCCAGGCCCGCCTCGAGGGGGCGGGGGAGCGACGCAGAGATCTCGAGGCCGAGGCTGCCGAGCTGGGGGCGGATCTCGCCGGCAGCGGAGCGACCGTGATCGTTGCACGCAGGGATGCCGAACGAGCGGAGCAGGTGTTCCGTGACCTCGAAGACGAGGCGCGCTCCCTGGCCGAGCAGGGGGCTCTTCCCGTCGAAGGGGTACTTGCCGTGGTACGCGGAGATCTCCGTTCGCTTGAAGCAGCCGTTGATCGTGATGAACGCGAGGCGCGCGATCTCGGTCGTCGACTCGACGTTCTCACTGCGAGGGTCGCGGAGGAATCCGCGGAGATCGATGAGCTGCAGGATGCGATTCGCGATGCCGATCAGGCAACGGGTCCTGCGCAGGAGGCATACGAACGTAGCCGGCATGAGCGGGAGCGACTCCAACAGCAGTGGGAGCGTGCTGAGGAACAGGCCGGACGCGCACAACTGATGCTTGCGGGCGCGGAGGCCCGCAGCGAGGCAATGGCAGAAGCCATGGCCGACTCGGTGGCGCGTGAACGAGTCCTTGCCAGGACAGGGATGAGCGGCTCTCTGACGGCGCTCCTGGCTGTGCCTCCGGATTGGGTATCGGCCGTCGATGCAGCGCTCGGTCCGTGGGCAGGCGGCATCGTTGCGCGGTCACGCAGAGACATCGAGGAAGCTGCCGTCGATCTCAAAGCAGACGGACTCGGCGGAATTCCGATGGTTACGGCCGGCACTCATGCTCCGGCGTCTCCGGCTCGAGATGTCGGAGCTCGATGGGGCATCGAGGCACTGGTCGATCTCCTCGGCCCTGGCGCCGACCAGGACCTCGCCGGCCAGCTTCTCGGGGATGTCGTGGTGGTCGAGGGATGGGCAACGGCATGGGAGATCGTGGCCCACCATCCGCACGTGCGCGCCGTCACTCCGGAAGGGGACCTGGTCGACGCCAATGGTATGAGAATCGCCCAGCCCGACGGGGCTACTCCAGCGATGCTCGAAACGGCTCTGGCTGCACTCGAGGATGCCGAGATCGGCGCGGCGCGAGCCGAGAGCCTCCTGACCTCGACCAAGCGGGCCTTCGACGGTGCTCGCCGGGTCGAACGTGATGCGCTCGAGGTGCTCGAGGCACTCGAAGCCAAGCTTGGGGGGATGACCGAGGCGCTGCGCATGAGCGACCGGGCCCGCACGGCTGCCGAGAACGAAATCGAGAGGCTGGAGGAGCGACGGTCTTTGGTCGTCGAGGCAGCAGGTGATCGTGAGGCTCGCATCGAGCGGCTGCGAGCTCGGTTGGCCGATCTGGAAGGTGAGGAGGCCGAGCGCGAGCGGGCATGGGAGCAGATGGCACAGCGGAGACGGGAGGTCGAACTTCGCCGCGAGCAGGCCAACCACGCTCGCCAGGAGGCTGCGGCCGCTCTCGGGGCCATCTTGGAGCGCCGGCGGATGCTGGAGGATCGCTTGAGAGTCGTCACAGGCGAACTCCAGTCGGCGGTCGTTCGGCCAGTCGATCCCGCCCACGTGATGCGGCTGCAGGTCATCGAGGATCAGTCGGCGAAGGCCCTGGAAGTGGTCAGAGCACATCTCGCAACGCTGCGTGAACGCCAAAGAGCGCTGCGGCGGGAGGCTGGAGAGGCCGGAGCTCGCCTCGAGACGGCTCGAGCGCGGCTCGAGGAGGTGCGGAACGTGCTCGAGACCGCCCGCCAGGAGATCTCTGCCATCGCCGTCGAGACCGCTGAACTTCGGGTGCGTGAAGAATCCGTGGCCGAAGGTCTGCGCAGGGACGCGGACGCCTCGGTCGAAGAAGCGCTCGACATGCCCCGACCGGACATCGACGAGGATCTCGAGTCGCTCCTCGCGAGCCACGAAGCAGAGCTCAGGCGGCTTGGTCCGGTGAATCCGCTTGCCGCCCAGGAATACCGGGAACTCCAGGAACGGTATGACTTCCTTGCTGCCCAGCTCGACGATCTCGCATCGTCGCGCGCGGAGCTGCGCAAGGTGATCTCGGCGCTCGACGATCGAATCGTCGAGGAGTTCACCGCCGCTTTCCAGGAGGTCGCCCGATACTACGAGGAGTACTTCGGGGTTCTCTTCCCCGGCGGCAAGGGCAGACTTCGACTCGTGGACGGATCGGATCCGCTCACCTCGGGTGTGGAGGTCGAGGCAATGCCGCTCGGCAAGAAGGTGAGCAGGTTGAGCTTGCTGTCCGGAGGCGAACGTTCGCTTGCCGCCCTGGCATTCCTCTTCTCCGTGTTCCGGGCCAGGCCGGGGCCGTTCTACATTCTCGACGAGGTCGAAGCCGCACTCGACGACGCGAACCTGCGGAGGTTCCTGCGTCTCGTCGACCGGTTCCGCGAACGCGCCCAGTTGCTGATCGTCACCCACCAGCAGCAAACCATGGAAGTTGCCGACATACTGTACGGTGTCACCCTCGAACGTGGCGGGTCGTCCCAAGTGCTGTCCCGCCGAATCCGCGAACGGTCACAGCTGGCATGACATCGACACAACTGATTCTCCTTGGTGTGGTAGTGGCGGTTGTCGCCGTCCTCCTGTTCCTCATGGTTCGGCGCGGAGGAAACGGCGAACCGGCCGGCCTCCAGCCGGCACTCGTCGATCGTCTCGAGAAGACTCGAACCGTCTTTGGAGGGAGACTGCACCGGCTCTTCGGATCCGCTCGGCTCGACGACCGATTCTGGGAGGAGCTGGAGGAGGCGCTGATCGCCTCCGACGTCGGCGTGCTCGCGACAAGTGAGATCATCGCTCGTGTGCGAGAACGACGTCCGGACGGTCCGCAGGAAGCCAAGGGTGCACTTCGCGAGGAGCTCATCTCCGAGTTTGGCGATCGCCGTCGTGACCTTCGTATGTCGGGCGCTCCGTCGGTGGTGATCGTTGTCGGGGTGAACGGAACCGGCAAGACCACGAGCATCGCGAAACTCGCCGCGTATCTCGTTGCCGCGGGGAGATCTCCACTCCTGGGTGCCGCGGATACGTTTCGCGCGGCGGCGGGTGCCCAGTTGCGTACCTGGGCGGAGCGGATCGGTGTCGAAATCGTCTCCGGTCAAGAAGGAGCAGACCCCGCTGCGGTTGCTTTCGACACATACGAGGCTGCCAGAGCCCGAGGTCACGAGGTCGTCATCGTGGATACGGCCGGCAGACTCCACTCCAAGCACAACCTGATGCAGGAGCTGGGGAAGATCGTCCGGGTACTCGGCCGGGCGGCGGGTGAGGTGGACGAGGTCCTTCTCGTCATCGACGCGACCAACGGACAGAACGCCGTGGTACAGGCGAGAACGTTCACCGCGGCGGTAGGAGTGACCGGAATCATCCTGACGAAGCTCGACGGAACGGCGCGTGGCGGCGTCGCTGTCGCCGTCGAGAGAGAGCTGGATCTGCCCGTCAAGTTCATCGGAATCGGTGAGGGGGTCCACGATCTGATCCCGTTCGTTCCTGCGGAGTTCGTCGATGCGATGTTGGAGGATGTATGAGTCCCGAAGAGCTGCTCGCCGAGGCGCGTGAAGTCGCCAAGAACGCCTATGCCCCCTATTCGGGGTTCCGTGTGGGCGCGGTCATCGTGGCCGATGACGGATCGGTCCACCGTGGCGTCAATTGGGAGAATGCCGCCTACCCGTCGGGAACCTGTGCCGAGGCAAGCGCGATCGCCTCGGCCGTCACCGCCGGCAAAACGGCGATGAAAACTGTCGCTGTGGCGTGCATCGACGCCGGTACGGAGGCGGAAACGTTTCCGTGTGGTCAGTGCCGGCAGCGGCTCTACGAGTTCGGTGTCGAGACCGTTGTGGTCTCCGGTACCGACGGAACCGCACAGAGGTACGCACTCGACGAACTCCTTCCACACGGGTTCCGTCTGGAGCACTGAGAAACGGCCCGGGGACATCCCCGGGCCGTTCCGGCTTCAGCGTTCGCGAGCCTCGAGTGCCTCGATCAGCTTGGGGAGGACCTTGTGTACGTCCCCGACCACGCCGAGGTCCGACAGTCCGAAGATCGGTGCCTCTTCGTCCTTGTTGATGGCGATGATGACCTTGGAGTCTTTCATCCCCACGGCGTGCTGCATCGCCCCCGAGATACCGCAAGCGATATAGACATCGGGCTTGACGGTCTTGCCGGTCTGTCCGACCTGTAGGGAGTAGGGAACCCACCCGGCGTCGACAACTGCTCGCGTGGCGCCCATGGCTCCGCCGAGGAGATCTGCAAGTCGCTTGGTCAGATCGAGATTCTCGGCCGAACCGAGCCCGCGGCCGGCGGAAACGACGATTGACGCTTCCTCCAACTTTGGGCCTTCGCTCTCTTCCACATGGACGGCGGTGATGACGGCGGTGCCGGCTGCTCCGACATCGGGAAGGGCGACCGGGACGACGTCCGGTGCCAACGCTCCTGCGGGTTCCGGTGGGAACGATTTCGGTCGGACGACCACCAGATACGGCTTCTCGGTCAGAAACGCGGTCTCGACGATCTCGGTGCCGCCGAAGATCTCATTGAGGGCCTTGAACGTGTCACCTTCGATGAGGACGTCGATGACGTTGGAGATCACCGGACGTCCCATCCGGGCGCTGAGGCGCCCCGCGACGTCGCGGTCCGTAGGGGTCAGCCCGAACATGATCACGTCGGGCTGCTCGACGTCGGCGAGATCGGCCATTGCCGCCGCGGCGGCGGCAGTCGGCAGATGATTGTCGGGAGTCATCTGATAGACGGTCTGCGCTCCATGGCTTCCGAGCAGCTCGAAGATCTCCTCCGATCCGGCACCCAGGTAGACAGCGGCCAGCGAATCGGCGAGCGAGCGGGCCTTGGAAAGCATCTCGAGCCCGATCTGGGCCGGGTTGCCCTGTGATTCTTCGACAAATACCCAGGCTTTCATCAGATCACCTTCGCTTGCTCGAGCACCTCGATGATTCGCAGGTGTGCTTCGCCCTCATCTTCGATGACCTCACCCGCGGCGCGTTCCGGTGCAGGACGGACCTCGAGGATCTTCTGGGTCGCCATCGGTGTCACCCCGAGTTCAGAGACACCGATCTGTTCGATCGGCTTCTTCTTGGCGGCCATGATCCCCTTGAACGTGGGGTAGCGGGGTTCGACGACGCCGGAAGTCACGGTGATCAGCACCGGTGTGGGTGCTTCGACGACGTCGTGTCCGTATCCGGTCTGACGATGGATGCGGATCTTGTCGTCATCTCGCTCGAGATGCTTCGCGAAAGTCAGCGCCGGTACGCCGAGCAACTCTGCGAGCTGCTGGGGGAGTACCCCGGCGGAGCCATCGGTCGACTCCGTGCCGGCGATCACCAGATCGAATCCTTCGTTGGTGATCGCTGCTGCCAGGACCTGGGCTGTTACCCACGAGTCGGCTCCTCGAAGCGAGTCATCTTCGATCACGATGGCCTTGTCGGCGCCCATTGCCAGTGCCTGGCGAATGCCTTGGAGATTCCCCGCCGGCCCCATCGAAACGAGGGTCACCGAGCCTTCGGTCTGTTCGGCGACTTGCAGACCCATCTCGACCCCATAGCGGTCGGTGTCATCGAGGATCTGGTCGGTCGGCCGCTCCAGGAAGTGTGTCTCGGGATCCAGGCGATAGGGAGCCGCGGGGTCTGGAATCTGTTTCGTGCAGACCACCACTTTCATTGGTGTGCACTCCTCTCTCGTTGGTGTTCGCGGATGTTAGCAATCGGCGTACCGTGCTTCGCCCTCACAGAAGCGGAAGCAGACGGTCGAGCAGGCCGGTAAAGCGGGGGCGGGCTTCGGCCGCCGTCTCCTGGACCTCCTCATGGGTGAGTGGCGTATCGGAGATGCCGGCTGCCAGATTGGTAACCAGGGAGATTGCGAGTACCGCCGCTCCCATGTGGCGCGCCGCGATCGCCTCCGGAACGGTCGACATCCCGACGAGATCCCCTCCGAGCCGAGCAACCATCTGAATCTCGGCCGGTGTCTCGTACGAAGGGCCCGTCAGCCAGGCGTAGACACCCTCGCCGAGGTGGACTTCGGCATCTCGCGCCGCTCGATGCGCGATTTCGCGCAGGGCAGGGGAGTAGAGGTCCGTCAGGTCGGGAAAGCGCGGGCCGAGGCGGCCATCGTTGGGGCCGATCAGGGGGTTGTGTCCGGTGAGATTGAGATGATCGCGGATGAGCACCAGGTCGCCAGGTCTGAGACCGTCTCCCACGCCTCCGGCGGCATTGGTGAGCACGATGGTTGCACAACCCGCTGCGACCGCCACCCTGACTCCGAAAACGACCTCGTTCATCGACCGGCCTTCGTAGAGGTGGGCCCTGCCGGAGAGGATCAGGACAGGGCCGTCCATGTCGGCCGAGTACAGGGTTCCGTAATGCCCTTCTACCGTGGGGACGGGCCACCCCGGGATGTCCGCGTACGGAATCGCGAGCGCCCCGGGAAGTGCCGAGGCATAATCGCCGAGCCCGGAGCCGAGCACAACGGCAACCTTGTGCTCTCCACGACCGGAACGCTCGGCGATCGTCGCGGCGGCGGCCTTGATCGTCTCGTACTGCATCAGCGAACCTCCTCGAGGACGTGCGGCATCGGTTCCGGAGGTTCGTCACCGATTTCCCATGCGCTTGCCAGTAGTTTGGACGCTGCCTCCAAACGCCTTTCATCGTTCCAAGCGACCGTTGCGAGTGGTTCACCGATAGCGACCACATCTCCCTCTTTGGCCAGGACGGTGACACCGACCGCAGGATCGATCCGGTCTTCTTTTCGCTCCCTCCCTGCACCGAGGTGCATGGCACCCACACCGATCTTGAACGCGTCGCATCGGGTGACGACCCCGTCCCGGGCGGCGGGAAGGTGCGTGCGATGCGCCGGCTGCGGCAGGATGTCCGGATTCTCGACGACTCTCGGATCGCCACCCTGTGCCTCGATCACCTGGGCGAACTTCATCAGTGCACTTCCGCTCGAGATGGTGGCTTCCAGCGCGCTACGGGCCTCGTGACGATCCTTGGAGATTCCGCCGAGGATCAGCATCTCCTCTCCGAGGCGAAGCGTGATTTCGGTCAGGTCCTGCGGACCTTCACCTCTGAGGACCGCCAGGGATTCGACGATCTCCGAAGCGTTGCCGACTTCTCTGCCCAGCGGTTGCTGCATCGGGGTCAGCAGTGCGACGACCGGCACGCCGTGGGCTGCTCCGATGCCGATCATCGTGCGTGCCAGCAGGCGGGCCCGCTCCATGTCGCGCATGAATGCACCGCGGCCGACTTTCACATCGAGAACCAGACCGTCCAGGTCCTCGGCGAGTTTCTTCGACATGATCGACGATGAGATCAGGGGGATCGACTCGACGGTTCCCGTGGCGTCCCTGAGCGCGTAGAGCTTGCGATCTGCGGGCACGAGCGTCTCCGACTGGCCGGCCAGGACGAGGCCGGTCCGAGCGAGAAGTGCGGCGAAGGTCTTTGGATCGAATTGCGTCGTGAATCCGGGAATCGTCTCGAGCTTGTCGAGCGTGCCGCCCGTATGCCCGAGACCGCGACCACTCATCATCGGCACCCGAACACCGGCGGCGGCGACCATCGGCGCAAGGGGAATCGAGACCTTGTCACCGACGCCGCCGGTGGAGTGCTTGTCCACTTTCCTACCGGGCACGGTGGCGAGGTCGAGAACATCTCCCGAGTGCAGCATCGCTTCGGTCCAAGCGGCGAGTTCATCGGCGTTCAGGCCGTTGAAGAAGATCGCCATCGTCATCGCCGACATCTGGTAGTCGGTGACGGAGCCATCCGTGTAGTGGTTGATGAGCCAGGTGATCTCTGCCGGCGATAACGCCGCGCCGTCTCGCTTGCGCTGGATGAGTTCGACCGTGTTCATCGGGTTCTTCCGTTGAGCGCCGGCCCGGTCACGACACGTCCATCTCGAACCGTGACTCCCTCGGCCTCGAGCTTGCGAGTCTGCTCGGCCTCGTGTCTGGGAATGAGCCGGCCGGTTGAGGTGACCACTCTCCACCACGGGAAACCTGTTGAGTTGCTCAGGATATTGCCGACAGCGCGCGCAGCGCCGGGGTGGCCGGCCTGCGCCGCGAGCTCCCCGTAGGTGACGACCTCGCCTGGAGCGAGGTCCTGCAGCGCCTCGGTGACGTGGTCGGTGAAGCGGGACATCACAGGGTCCCGAACAGGCGGTCGCCCATGTCGCCGAGACCGGGTTGGATGAAGTAGTTGGAGCTGAGGTCTCGATCCAGCGAGGCCGCCACGATGCGTACGTCGGGATGATCGCGCTCCATGCGCTCCACGCCGGCGGGAGCAGTGACGACACAGAGTGCCGTGATGTCTCTCGCACCGTGTTCCTTGACCTTGTCCACTGCCCATGACAACGATCCGCCGGTGGCGAGCATGGGCTCCAGGATCAGGACGTTCGTGTTCGCGAGGTCCGGGAATTTCGTGTAGTACTCCAGGGGCTCTGCGGTCTCTTCATCCCGTTGTACCCCTGCAAAGCCCACCCTGACCGCCGGAAGGAGGTCGAGGACGGCATCGAGAAGCCCGAGTCCGGCCCGGAGGACGGCCACGGCGACGATGTTGCGATCCAATCGGTAGCCGACCGTCTCCTCGAGGGGCGTCTCGACCGGGAACTCTCGCAGAGTGATGTCGGTGGTGGCCTCGATCAGGAGGGTGTAGGCGAGGCGTCGGGTGGTTTCGCGGAAGCGCTCGGTGGACGTGCCGCGATCTCGTAGGACGGTGAGGTAGTGCTGTGTGAGGGGGTGTTGGACGATGGTGAGGCTCACAGAGGTTCCTTCCGGGTGACTGCTCGTAGGCTACTCGCGCCCGTGCGAGGTACTTTCGGTGTTTTGTCTCGGCGCAAGGAGTCTGCCACGGGTCTCTCAGGGGGTGATCTCGAGCACGGCACCGTCGCCGTACAGAGGTACCGGGAAAGCTCCGTAGGGTTTACGAGAGCGACCTCCCCAGACGATGACACCGCTGTCGGTGGCCACGAGGCTGTGACCCCAACGGGTTCCGAGGGTGTCGGGTGCGAGTCGGTTCCACGTGTCGGTGACCGGGTCGTATGCCACCCCGACCATCGGCACGACGCCAGGTACGGGGGTGACCGCATGGCCCCAGAAGACGACCCGCGTTCCGGTCCATACCGCCGGGACCGTCGCGACGCTCACCGGCGGTGGCGCGGTGCGACGCCACTCGTGCCGGTCCGGATCATATGCGGCGAGACGCGTCGGCTCACCCGGTTCTCCGAACGGGGCGAAAAGCATCTCCTGGCCGGTCCACACGCCCGCAGAGACACCGTACGAGCGGACGCCGGGCGGATCGGCGATCTTGGACCACGTGTCGGTGACCGGATCGTAGGAAGCCCAGGACGGGTCGCCGTCGGTGGCGTCACCGTCACCACCGATGATCAGCTCATGTCCGGTCCACACACCGACTCCGGGGTTGCCGGCACCGAGTGGTGACGGCGCCAGGACCCGCCACGTATTCGTTGCAGGGTCATACGCCGCCCCGTCCCCGGCGGCAACCTCCATCCCATCATGATCGACCATGCCGCCCCATACGATCAACTCGGTACCGGTCCACACGTTGAACATGTAGGCGCGTCCCTCGATCGGGGCGGCAGGGATCAGACTCCAGGTGTCGGTGGCCGGGTCGTACGCGAACCCGTCGTTCGCCAGGTCGAAATCGGTCGAGTCACCCATCGCGCGGTCGCCTCCCCAGATGAGCAGCCGGCTGCCGGTCCACACCGCGGCCGGGGTTCTCCGGGCCTCCGGCGCGGACGCCATCGGGCGCCACGTGCGGGTCACAGGGTCGTAGGCGTCACCGGTTGCCTGCGTCTCCACAGGACCCAACGGGTTCCCCCACACCAACAGTTCCGTGCCGGTCCACACCGACACATGCTCGGCCCGAGCGACCGGCCCGACGGGCATCGGCTCCCACCGACCGATCGGCGGCAGGGTCGTGGTCGTCGACGAACTCGGCGACACGAGCCTCGTCGTCGAAGTGGTGGAAGAGGGAGGTGTCACGAAACTCGACGGGCTTGGTGGTGTCGTGGGCACTGTCGATGGGATGGATGGTGCCGGCTCGACTTCGTTGTTCCGCTGCACGGACACGTCGAGCCGCCAGATGACTGCGACAGCCACCAGCAGGAGCCCGGCGCCGAGCAGAATTCCGGCAACCGTCCACCGTGCATCATCACCCTGGCGAGATTCACTCATCCCCCGGAACCTCCTGA
>JAACED010000051.1 GCA_011682695.1 Gammaproteobacteria bacterium | reverse complement strand
GAGGGGGAGTACGGCGAAGCCGGGAGGGGGGCCGGCACACCCGACCCAAGACCCCCTCCGCCCTCGGCCAAAACCCCGAGGACACCTCCCCCAACGTCGGCCCTTCGGGCCTCCTGGGGGAGGAAACGGGGCTCCTCAGGTCTCATCCTTCTTGGTCAGGTGGCCGGCAGCGGTACGGCCCGCGCTTCGGCGACGCTTGTGAGAGCGGCGGCGAATATCCGGTGGCTGGTCAGCGCCTCTTCGGGAGTGGCACAACCGAATCGATCGCCCAGTTGGCCTGCTCTCTCGGTGAAGAATGCCGCCCACATCTGCAGCAAGGCGTCAGGAAACCCGAACTCGAAGATGGATCCCGTGATCGTGGGGAAGACCGAAACCTGTCCGGGCTGAATCTCTTCCCACACCTGCCGGCCCGCCGCGTCGATGCGGAAGCGGCGCACGATCTGGGGGGATCGGGTCGAGAAGGACACCCCACCCTCCATGCCCAACACTTCGAACGTCCAGGTGTTGGACTGGCCGGGAGCGATTCGCTTGGTCTCGAGATGAAGTGGGAACGAACCGTTCTCAGAGTCGACGGTACAGACGAGGGATGCGTTGTCGATGGTGTCACAGGGAACCGGCTCGCCGTCCGGTCCAGGCCGGTGAGTAACGATGTCCTGAAGGGTTGCATACACCGAGGTGGGGACCCACCCGAGCCGGAGCGGAACATGGACGACGTGCATGCCGAGGTCTCCCATGACTCCGATCTCGCCGCACGTGGCGATCTTGCGCTTCCAGTTGATCGGCTTGTTCCGATTCATGTCGGATGAGTGGAGCAACGCTGCGCGCGCCTCGATGATCTGGCCGAGACGACCGGAGGCGACCTCGGCCATCGCCATCTGCGCACCCGGGAAGAACGGCAACTCAGACGAACACCGCGAGAAGGCGTGCGAGTCCTCAACTGCGGTAACGATGGACTGCGCCGTCGGGAGATCGATACCAAACGGCTTCTCCCCGAAGAGGTCGATGCCCGCCTCGAGGACGTCGCGGTAGATGGCGCCGTGAAGGACGTGTGGGACCGCAACGTACACGACGTCCACGTCGGCCTCGAGGAGCCGGCTGTGGTCATCGGTGGTCATCTCCACCGTGTCGATCCGGTCGAACCAGGCTCTCCGTTCGGTGTCGATGTCGCAGACGGCGACGAGGCGCGGGACCACGGGAACGTCAAGGAGCGCCATCCAGCGCCCGAAGGCCGCGGCGGCCTCGCGGCCCATCAAGCCGCCGCCGATGATCCCGACGCGTATCTGTTGCGCCATCACGCTGCCTCGAGATGCTCGACGGCCTCCTCAGGAGTCCAGCCTCGATGAAGTATTCCCATCAACGCCTGGGTGATGGCGGCGGGCTTCGGATGCTGGATGATGTTCCGGCCGTACACGATCCCTGCCGCGCCTTGTTCCAGGACGGCGGCGGTCCGCCGGAAGAGTTCGGCGGATTCGACCTTGCCGCCTCCGCGAACGAGCACGGGGATCGGTGCGCACGCCTCGATCACCTCCCCATAGCGATCCGCCGGGTCGCTGGGATCCGCCTTCACGACGTCCGCTCCCAGTTCGACGGCCTGACGAGCCAGACCCTTGATCCGACCCACGTCGTGAACCCCGGTGTAGGCGCCTCCGTCGGGGCGCATCACCAGCGGCTCGACCATGAGCGGCATCGCCGCCTGATCGCAGGCGGCGCGCAGTGCCATGACGTTGCGAACGCAGGAGCGGTGGAGTTCGGGGCGACCGTCGATGTCGAGGAGGTTCACGACCACGCACGCGGCGTCGAGTCGAACGGCCTGGCTCACCGCGTCCTCGATCAGCTCGGAGAACGGGCGGTCCGGCACGTTGGAGCCGTAGATGTTGGCGATGTCGGTCCGCAGCACGAGCGCCGGACGCGGGCGAACAGGCATCGACTGGAGGATCCTCGCCTGCCCGGGGGAAAGCTGGATGGCGTCCGGTGCAGCTTCGACAAGGGTTGCGATGACGCTCGGCATGTGCGCGATGCCTTGAAGGAAGCTGGGCTCGTTGAAGAAGCCATGGTCGACGGCCACGTCCAGGCAACGCTTGGAAACCGGATCGAACAGTCGGTGTATCCGCGGGCTATTCATCTACTTGGTTCCTCCAGCCCGGCCATGCGCCAGGCCTCGTTGGGATCGTTCAGTCCGGCGAATGTCTCGCTGGCGGTGGCTGCCAGGGCACCGAGAGCGGTGCCCAGCCGGACGGCTTGCGGCGATGGTAGGCCCCGAACGAGGCCGATGAGGACGCCGGCCGTGAAGGCGTCTCCTGCGCCGGTGCTATCGACCGAGTCGACCTCGATTGCGGCAACGTGTCCGCGCGTCTCGTCGCAGTCGAACCAGCAGCCGTTGACTCCGTCGGTGACGACGGCCACCCGTACTCCTCGCCGTCTCAACTCGGCGGCGGCGGCGTCGGGAGCGGATTCACCCGTGATCGCCTGTGCCTCGGCCAGGCTGGGGCAGAACAGGTCGGTGTGGACGAGAGCCGGGCTCACCAGGTCCCAGTCGTTGGTGGCGTCGTAGACGACGTCGAGGCTGGTCTGCATCCCATTCTGCTTGGCGTGGGCGAAGAGCTCTGCGAGGGGCTCACCTTCGAGTGCCGGCAGCACCAGGGCACCTCCGACGTGAAGGAACCGCCCTTTCATCCGCTGACGGATGTGCTCGGCAGTGAGGAATCTGTTGGCCCCGATCTGGTGGAAGATGGTGCGCTCGCCGGCAGTATCGACCAGGATGGCCGACGAAGAGGTGTTGGCATCGACCTCCACCCACTGGGTGTCGAGCCCACCGATCGGCGCAGCACCTCGCCGAAGAGGTCCGGGCCGACCGGAGCGATCAGCGTCGTGCCGACTCCCATGCCGGCGAGTGCTTTGGCGGTACGAAGCGCGCACCCACCTTCCACCAGCGTCAGGTCGTCGACCAGTTGCAGGAGGCCGAGGGGCAAGGGGTGGTGGACGGTGCGTACAACGACGTCGCATACCGCTATGCCGGCGCAGGTCACATCGACCGAGGTCATGACGTGTCCATGGAAACGTCGTCGGCGACACCGCCACCGTGATCGCCATCGATCGGGCGGGCTCCGTACTTCGTGCCTGGTACTTCGTACCTGGCACCTGGTACTTCGTATTTCGTACTTCGTGTTTCGTACCGCGACGCAGCATCGACGCAAGACCGCGGGGCGGGCATGGCCGCTCTTACGGACGACTGATGACCGACGACTGTCAGTACCCCTGTGCCGGGGTGTGGCACTGCGTGCACTTGATTTCCTTCCACGCTTCTCCGATGTTGACGGGATGCTGGAAGTCGAGACCGGCCACACTGTTCTCGATGTCGGCGAGGTCGTCCGACGGACCCTGGGCGGCGATCGTATGGCACGACTCGCACGTGGATGTGACCACTGCCCCATCATCGGTCTCGAGATCCGAGAAGTGACACCGAAAACAGCCGTTGTTGACGAAGTGGCTGAGGTTGTCCTCACGAGCCCGGTAATCGGTCTTCATCTCCGGGAAGAAGTTGCTGTCGTAGATACGCACCAGAGCGTCGGCGGCCTGCTCGACCATGCTCTGATCCACCTTGCCGGGGTACTGGCTCGCGTAGTAGGCCAGGAGTCCGGACCGGATCGCTTCGTCTGCTTCCGGTTTCGTTTCGTACGGTGCGTTGAGCAGGATCAGCCCCTGCCAGCGAATGAACGGAAGGTCCGAGGAGATCGTGCCCTTGGACATCTCGAGGTTGATCGCCGTCGCCGGAGCGAGGAAGTCATGGCTGGGCCGGTTGTGGCAGTCCATGCAGTCCAGAACACGAATCTCGGTCTCAGGCGAATCCAGATCGATCTCCACATCGGGACGCTTGAAGACGGTGACCTCTCCCGTCTTGCTGTTGGTGGTGCGCACCCACGCTATCTCCTGGCGCTTCTCGTCGATTGGCACGTATTCGATCTTGTTCTCGGAGAGCATGTGCCAGTGGATGCCTTCTTGTTCGCCGGTTCGGGGGTTCCCTCCACCGACTTTCATGAGCAAACTGATCGTCCACGGCGAGTTCGCCTCATCGGTGCGGTAGTACGTCTTCGTGATGAGCTTCTCGCCGTAGAACTGATCGGGCCAGTGACACCCCTCACAGGTCTGCTGAGCAGGCCGCAGACTCGTCACCGGTGTCGGGATGGGACGCTCGTACGAGTTGGTGAGCACCGCCACCACCTGACGGATACCGTCGATCTTGGCGCGCACGAAGAACGATGCACCGGGGCCGATATGACACTCTGCGCAGGCGACGCGAGCGTGAGGAGACTCCTGATACGTGACCCACTGTGGGTTCATCACCGTGTGGCACGCCTCACCACAGAACGATGGGGAGTCGGTGACTTCGTACCCCTTGTAACCGCCCCAGGCGACCGTGCCCAGCAGTAATACGGTGAGGACGATGAACAGTGCGAGCGAGCGTATGTACCGGGGGTTCGACGCCTCGAACCGAAGGTTGAACCGGATGTGTTCTCCGCGCCGGCGAGCCTTGACGACCTGGATTCGGATGGCGAGCAGAAAGAGGACCATCCCGAGCATGACCACCGAGGGGAACCCGATGAACGTGACGATCCCTCGATACGGGTTCTCGGAAGTCGAACTCAGGTCGACGAACGCCAGGATGGCGAACCCGAGCATTCCCGCAACGATGAGCGCACCGCCGACCGCAGCCAGGGGATGGCGAAAGAGGCTCCTGGGCTCGTCCAGCTCGGTGGTGGTTTCGCTCTCCCTGTGGCTCACGCTCTGTCCCTCCTCAACCGCTTCACTCACGCTACCCGAATAGCCCTCATCAGGCCCAGGGTTGCCGGCCCCGATCATCGGGCCTTCTTCCTCGCATCAGTCCTTCGGCGCACCAGCCGCGATCCATGCCTTCACCACCGCCAGGTCCTCATCCGTGAACGTACCGAAATGCGACCCGTCCTTCACCTTGACAATCACGTGACTCGCATCCGCATCACCGGGCACAAACCCGGGGTCACCGCCGGCGCCCCCGGTCATCAACCCCTCATACGACGTTACATCCAAACCGGACGCCGGC
Source organism: Gammaproteobacteria bacterium (assembly GCA_011682695.1). Lineage (NCBI taxonomy): Bacteria > Pseudomonadati > Pseudomonadota > Gammaproteobacteria > Gammaproteobacteria bacterium. Next base: position 16,737 of record JAACED010000051.1, on the reverse strand, counting down.
GCATCCCCACCATGACACGATCCGCACGCCGCGTCGAACACCACCGCCACTCCACCGTCCCACGTCGCAGCGACGGACCCGGCCGCCGTCGTGGCCGTGGGAGCCGTCGTCGTCACCGGCGCGGCCGTGGTCGTCGTCGGCAGTGGCGTGTAGATGGGTCCGACGAGCGGTGAAGGGGCAACGGTCGTGATCGCCGTCTGCTCGAACGTCACGAACTGATAGACCCCCGCGAGCATCAGAGCTGCCAGGACGCCGAAGATGGACCAATACCTGATCGCTCGACTGCGGCGCTCCTCCGGATCGATCTCGATCTGGTCCATTCCCGCGTCGATCGCGGCCAGTTCGAGCGGATGGAGCTCCTCCATCTGGGCACGCGCCAGATACCCGGTGAAGATCGAAGGGTTGAAGTGCCGGAAATGCACGTCGTAGAAGTGCCAGACGATGATGGCGAGCACGGCGAGGACGGCCTCCCAGCCGTGGGCTGCCTTGGCCGCCGGCACGAAGACCCCCGGGAGGGTCCGGGTGGTGGCGATCGGATTCCAGAGCATGAAGCCGGTCACCGCCATCAAGACGGTGCCCCAGACCAGCGACCAGTACTCGATCTTCTCGCCGACCGTATACCGGCCCTCGGGAGGCGGTCTCGAGGCCAAGCCGAGGTTGAGCTTGATCCAGCCCCACGCGGCCACCAGGTCCGCCTTCTCCGGAAGCAGGGCACGAGGCTTCCCGAGGACGAACCGCTTGTAGCCCAGCACACCGATGTGATACACGAGCGAGAGCAGCAGGATGGTTGCGAGAACGTGGTGGATTCTGCGGGTGTAATCGATGCCGCCGAACAGCCCGATGATCCAGTCCGACAGCCAACGATCCGCGTATTTCTGCACGAGGCCGGTGACCGCGAGGCCGCTGAACGTGACGAGCTGGACGGCGTGCTCGATCCGGTCCGACAGAGTGAACCTGAGGATCTTCTCGTCGGGACGCCTCGTTGTCTCAGTCATGTCGTCGCTCCCTTAGGCGAGCGGCAAGCCTTCGACGTACGTCGAGTAGCACGGCAAGCAGCATCGCTCCGATCACGAGCGGGATGAGAATCTTGTAGAAGGTGTTGACCCAGTACACGAGTGGAGCATCGGTGGGGCTCGGCGCATAGTGGCTCAGCCACGCGTCAGGGAAGTTCGCCGTGGCATCCGGGTGACACCGCCGGCATGTGCCGAGCAGATTCTCCTTGTACACGGAGCTGTCCGTATTGCTGGGCGCCTTGATGTCATGAACGCCGTGACAATCGACGCACACGGGCTTGTTCGTGTCCTGGCCTGGAGCGAGCTTCTCGAAGAGGACGACCGTGGTGCCGTGAAAGTCGGCAAGGTACGAGCTGAACACGTTCGTGGAGATGTTGTACTTGCCCATCAGGGTCTCGTCGGCGTGGCAATCCGCGCAGATCTGCGGTGAGAACAGCCGGAACGGCGAGTCTTCATGCGGACCTTTCACGTCATGAATGCCGTGACAGTCCGTGCAGGTCGGGACATCGGGGTTGCCGGTCGTGAGCGCTCCCCCGTGCACACTGTCCTCGTAGGCGTTGTAGATCTCCGAATGGCATTTCCTGCACATCAGCGGAATGCTGGTTCGAGGCTCGCCGGGCGCTCGGATGTTGTGGGAACCGTGGCAGTCGCTGCACACGGCCGCCTCCGTGACGCCGGCCTCGCGTGCGAGCTCGTGGTCACTGTCGCGAGTCTTCGTGTACTCGGCGAAATGGCACGTCGAACATGCCGAATACATCTGCACGGTGAAGGCCCGGCGGCTCTCGGCGGTGATCGGATCATGCGGATACGGGGAGATGGTCGTGTGACAGAGAACGCACGCCACATCGAGTTCGCCGTGCACCGAATCGGCGTATTCGTGGCCGTCGACGGCAACACTGAGCGACTCGCCGGAGGGCAACGGTATTGCCACCGAACTTCCCTCGTGACAGGAGAGACAGTAGGAGTTGTCCTGCAGCGGGCTGGTCTGTGCAGACGCGCGAGACTGTCCGGCGATCAGAATCGCCATACCGACGATCAGCGCACCGAGTACGGCAATCCTTCCACGTCTGCCCATCGCGTTCCGTCTCCCCTCCGCATCACACCTCTCACTCTAAGTGGAGGCCCTCCGTTGCCTCGAGACCATCGACCCCTCGGCAACCACAACAGTTCCCTCTCGATCTCAGAGTCCGGCCAGAACCTCACTCAATGGGGGGCCTTCGACGATCTCGATGCCGTAGATGACTCGCGTCCCCGGCATGTCGAGATCCAACAGCGGGAGCAGATTGACCGGCGTGGCGACCACCACCACGTCGGGGTTCGCCCGCTTGATCGTTTCTGCGAGTTCGGCCCGCTGCTCTTCCCCGTAGCCCATCGCCGGGAGCAGCGGCCCGATGTGGGTGAACTTGTCGAACGTGGCGGCGATCGAACCTACCGCGAAGGGACGAGGGTCGATCAGCTCGGCCGCGCCGTGGTCCCTCGAGGCGATGACGCCGGCACCGTAGGCCATACCGCCATGGGTCAGCGTGGGTCCGTCCTCGATGACCAGCACGCGCCTGCCTGTGATGAGGTCCGGGTCGTCAACCGTGATCGGCGAGTTGGCCATGAGCACGATGGCGGCCGGGTTCGCCTCCCTCACGTTGGCGAGCACGGCAGCGACGTTCTCCTTCTTCGCGGTGGCGACCTTGTTGATCACCACCACGTCGGCGCGCCGCAGGTTGGCCTCGCCCGGCCAGTACTTGAGTTCATGCCCTGGGCGATGCGGGTCGACGACGCAGATATGCAGGTCGGGTCGGTAGAAGGGCAGATCGTTGTTTCCGCCATCCCAGAGGATGACATCGGCTTCCTGCTCGGCGAGGCGCAAGATCGCTTCGTAATCGACCCCGGCGAAGATGACACCACCCTGTTCGATGTACGGCTCGTACTCCTCGCGCTCTTCGATCGAGCAGTCCGCATCGATGAGGTCCTGGCTGCTTGCGAACCGCTGAACCGCCTGCTTGGCGAGATCTCCGTAAGGCATGGGATGACGGATCGCGGCGACGCGTCTCCCCGCATCGTTGAGCGTATGCCAGACGGCACGGCTGGTCGGGGACTTCCCGGCACCCGTTCTGGCGGCCGTCACGGCGACGACGGGCAGGTTCGAAGGGATCATCGTCTGCGCACCGGGAAGCTCGTAGGAGGCACCTGCCGCCACGGCGCGCGCAGCGAGGTGCATCACGTGCTCGTGGGTGACATCCGAATAGGCGAAGACGACCCGATCGACGTTGTAGGCGGCGATCAGGTGTTCCAGCTCGTCCTCGGCAACGATCGGGATCCCGTCCGGGTACAGATCCCCCGCCAGCGAGGGCGGATACTTCCTGCCGTCGATGTTTGGAATCTGTGTGGCGGTGAACGCCACGACCTCATAGTTGGGATCGTCCCGGTACAAAACGTTGAAGTTGTGAAAGTCCCGTCCGGCGGCTCCCAGAATCAGTATCCGTTCGCTCATCACGACCTCCCTCACACCAATCCCGTCATTCTCGCCGGATCGAGGGAACCCTCCCAATCAGCCAAGGAACTGCTCGATCTCGAGAGCGACCTTGCGGGGTGTCTCCCCGACGATGGCGTGTCCTGCGCCCTCGACGACAAGGAGACGGCCGTGCGTGGCGGCGGTCACTCGTTCACCGATTGCGACATACCGGGGGTCCTGGTCGCCGGCCATGAAGAGCACCGGCATCTTCAGCTCCTCGAGACGATCCCCATACCACGGCTGTGCCCCCTGGCCCATCCCCCGCAAGGCGGTGGCGATGCCTTGCGCGGTGTTCTCCAACCGAAGCGTCAAGTCCTCTTCGAGCCACGCGGCTCCCCTTCGCCGAAGACCCTCGAAGATCGGCCGGCTCATCCAGCGTTCGAGGAAGGGACCCAGGTCTTCGCGTTCGATGCTGCGCGCCAGTGCCTCGTCATCGGCGCGCCGGGCAAGTCGGCGTTGCTCGTCGGCGATCCCGATTCCCGCGGAGATCAGAATGAGGTGCGTGACGGCCTCCGGATGTTCGAGTGCGACGCCGAGAGCGATGCGCCCGCCTTGTGAATACCCGAGGAGCGGCCGTCCGGCGGCCACCGCGGCAACGGCCGCGACCGCCTCGGGAAAGGTTGCCGGCGACGCTGCGGCGCCACCGTGACCGGGGAGATCGGGAGCCAGGATCTCGCGCCCCACGAGCATTGCCAGTTCGGCGAACATGCCCCCATGCTGCGTGAAGCCGTGCAGCGCAACGATGGCGGGAGGCGGACCGGCGAATCTTCGGACGGGGAGTCCCTCCATGCGCTGTATTGTTGCTGCTCGTGAGCAACTCCGCCTACAAAGCGACCGCCCTGCTCGTGGCCACCCTCGCCCGTCTCGGCCTCCGGCATGCGTGCCTCACGCCGGGATCGAGGAGCACGCCTCTGTCGCTGGCGTTCGCCGAACACCCCGACATCACCGATTGGATCCATCACGACGAGCGGTCGTCGTCCTTCTTCGCCCTCGGACTTGCCAAGGTGACGAGGATGCCCGTCGCCGTCGTGACCACGTCCGGGACCGCCGCTGCGGAGCTTCTTCCCGCCGCCGTGGAAGCCCGCTATGGGACGGTGCCCCTCCTGCTGATCACGGCGGATCGCCCGCCCGAGCTTCGCGGTATCGGTGCTCCCCAGACGATCGACCAGGTCGGCATGTTCGGGGACACGGTGCGCCGGTCGGCCGACGAGGTGCTCACCGAACTGAGTCCGGGCGAGATCACCGAACTGGCCGTCACGACCTGGAACGAGGCCGCCCGCCGACCGGGCGGCCCGGTCCATCTCAACCTCGGCTTCCGCGAGCCATTCGTTCCCACGGATCTCACCGTGCCGCAAGTCGATGTGCCCACGGGTGCACCGGTCAGACGGACCCTGGACGCGGACTCACTCGGGACGGCGGCAACGATGCTGTCGGGCAGGCGGACGCTCATCGCCGCCGGTCCCCTCGACCAACCCGGCTTCGTGGACGCCGTCACCGCACTGGCGGACGAGACCGGCTGGCCGATCCTGGCTGATCCGCTCAGCCAGTTGCGCGCAGGCCCCCACGATCGGTCACACGTGATCGCCACCGGCGACGCGCTCTTTCGCAAAGGCCGAATCCCCGCCCGGCCGGAGGCGGTGCTGCGTTTCGGGGCGCCGCCGACCTCCAAGGCATTCACCACCTGGCTGGAGGAGCACCGCAGCGTCCCGCAGGTCGTGGTGGATGAGGTCGGCGGGCGGGATCCTTCCCGGACGGCACGACTGATGGTCACCGCAGATCCCGTCGAGTTCGCCCAAGCCCTGCCTGTCGAGCCTGCGGCCGCCGGGTGGACCGAAGCCTGGACGGACGCCGACAGAAACGCCCGCGACGCCCTGGCCGGGATGCCGTTCCCCTCCGAGCCGGCCGTCGTGCAAACCATGGCCGAGCGACTCCCGGCACACTCGAACCTGTACGTCGCCTCCTCGATGCCCGTAAGGGACGTCGACCTGTTCTTCCCCTCCATCGATCGGCCGGTCCGGATGCTGGCGAACCGCGGCGCCAACGGCATCGACGGTCTCGTCTCCTCCGGCCTGGGCGCTTCCGCCGCCGGCATGACGACGTTTGTCCTCGCCGGCGACTTGTCCGCGTTGCACGATCTGGGGGCGCTCGCAACCGCTGCACGGCTTCGCCTCCCGGTCACGATCGTCGTCGTGAACAACGACGGCGGCGGCATCTTCTCGTTCCTTCCGCAGTCGAAGCTGCCGCGACATTTCGAGCGGGTGTTCTCAACCCCGCACGGTCTGTCCTTCGTGCCCGTAGCCGAGGCGTTGGGCCTGCGCGCAGTCCGAGTCGATCGGCGCGATCAGTTCATTTCGGCGCTCGCCGAGCCCGGGCCGCTGCTCATCGAAGTGATGACCGACCGGGATGCGAACGTGCAGGTTCACGAGGAGGCGCTCGCCAAGATCTCATCCCCTCCGGTCTCATGACGCTTCGACCTGACTGTTCGTGCGAACCGTCACGAGAACGGGTTGGTTTGGAGGATGTCGAGTAGGGCGCGCAGTTTCGCCTCGGTCTCTGCCACTTCGGCCGCCGCGTCCGAGTCCTGCACGATCCCGGCGCCCGCGTACACCCGTGCCTCGTGCTCTTCCAGAAGGGCGCAGCGCAAGGCGACGGCTGCCTCTCCATCACCGGAAGCGTCCGTCCATCCGATACCTCCCGCATACCAGCCACGATCGAGCACTTCGACGTCTCGAATGAAGGAGAGGGCGGCAGCGGTGGGTGTGCCGCACACCGCGGGAGTCGGGTGCAACGCCATGGCGAGCGGGAGCACTCCCATCGGCCTGGCGAGCAGCCCGCGGATCTCCGTCCCCAGGTGATGGATGTTGGCGAGCCGCATGACGGTCGGCCGGGCGGGAACGGACAGCTCCGACGTGAGCGGCCTGAGCAGCCGGACGATCTCGTCAACGACAAACTGATGTTCCCTTCGATCCTTCACGCTCTCGAGCAGCGTCCGCGCCGACTCCTCGTCCTCGATCGAACCGTTGCCACGCACCGCGCTGCCCGCCAGCGGAAACGATCGAATCGATGCGCCTCGCCGCTCGACGAGCAGCTCCGGGCTGGCGCCCACGAACGCGCTCCCGTTCTCCACCCACCCGTACGCAAACGCGTCCGGAAACCGTTCCTGAAGCAATGCCACGACGTCGAACGGCCGAATATCGTCGAACGCCAGCGTCACCGATCGCGCCAGCACTACCTTGGAGAGCAGCCCGGCTCCGATCGCCTCTCGTGCCTGCTCGACCATTGCCACCCACGCGTCCGGCTCGGGTTCCCTGGCGGTCACCCGGCCGGCCGGCGCGAGCGGTTCTCCCGGGTGCTCGAGCCGGCCGAGCATCGCGAGTATCTCTTCCTGGCCCGGGGTGACGCGAAGACGGCCTCCCGCCTCTCCCTTGACCAGGGTCACCGCCGGCAGGACGACGCTTCCGGACCTCTTGGAATCATCGAACGGAAACGCGAAGAAGAGCCTGCCCGCGGAGGGAGGCCGAGCCAGGAGATCGTCACTGCGCCAGGCCACACCGACACCGACCGCTTCCTCCCGGCCTCCGAAGTAGAAGACGGGAGCGCCCGTCCGCGACGCGGAGCGAGCGAGATCGATCGGCTGCACCGAGCACGGCACCGACACGCCTGCCGTCATGCCGGCGCCGATATCGTTGGGGAAAAGCACGGAACAGAGTCTACGAAGCCGAGAACGACACAATCCGCGCCGCGACGAGGTCCGGCCGTTCCATGGGAGAGAAGTGCGAAGTGTTCGGCAGTAGCTCGAATCGTGCGTTCGGGATCAGCGCGGTGAGTTCGGCGACGTAGTCGGCGGTGAACGTGGTGGACTGCTCGCCGCCAAGTACCAGAACGGGCAGATCGAGCTCCCCCAGGCGCCCGTAGACGCCGTGGGCGGTGGCTCCACGATACGTCTCCGCCTCGACCTCCGGTCGGCACTTCAGCCGCCAGACACCGTCTCTCTCCACGAGCCCGCCGTGCACGTACGCTTCGAGCACACGCCGATCCCAGGATGCGAACGGTCTGCGGTAATGCTCGACTGCTTCATCGAGACTCGCGAATCCGTCCCTGCGCCTCAGGGCGCCCTCGACGAGCGGGAACTCTTCCATCCTTCGAAACGGGGGCGGGAAGATCACCGGCTCGATCAGCACGAGGCCGGTGAACCTGCCGGGAGCCAGCAGCTCGGCCATGACGAGCGCGGCCCCGCCCATCGAGTGCCCGACACCGACGACCGGCTCGGAGATCTCCGAGATGACGTCGAGCCCGTGCCGGGCGAAGTCCCACCAGTCGACCGGAACGGAAAAGGGCTCGGCGTCGCCGTGTCCGGGCGCATCCCAGGCGATGACCGATCGCTCCTCCCCGGCGGCACGCAGCTCGTCGACCACCGGTGCCCAGACCTCTTTGCAGAACCCCGTTGCGTGGGCGAGGGCAAGCCAGCCGCCCCCCGATGCAGACCACCGCCGAGTCAAGCGTCGTCCACGTCGAACGTGACATGCGATCTCAGCTTGACGACTCCGTCGACACGCCGAATCAGTTCCTCCAGCAGGCGAGCGTCGGTCGTCGTCGGCACTGTCCCGGAGATGGTGACGACGCCGTCCTTGACCGTCACGTCGACGCTGTCGCCCTCGAGGAGCAGCACCCTTCGGACGATGTCCTCGCGGATCTCATCCTCGATGACGTCGTCTGGACGAGTGAACACCGCCACGACATCCGCCCGGCTGATGATCCCGACCAGCTTGCCTTGGGCGCCCACCACCGGCAGCCGCTTGACATGGTTGTGCGCCATGACACGAGCCGCTTCGGCGACACTCGCTTCAGGGAAGATCACCACAGGATCCTTGGTCATCACCTCGCCGACCGTGTCCGCGTCGACAAGCGCTTCGGACTCTCTGAACATTGCGTTGAGCAGCCGTCGCCGGGAACGGTCGGCTTCGCGCTCCAGGAAGTCGGCTTCGGTGATGATTCCCACGAGTTCGCCTGATTCATCAATGACCGGCAGGCCGCTGACGCCCTCTCTCACCATCGTGCGAGCAGCTTCCTTCAACGGGGCAGAAGGGCTCGTTGTCAACACATCCATGGTCATGATGTCGAGCACCCTCACTCGAACGGCCCTTTCACGACCAGAACGTCACACGACGAGATGTGCACGATTCTGTGACTCGTACTGCCCAGCACCAACGCTGCGAGCTCTCCCCTCCCCCGGGAACCGACAACGATCAGGTCCGCCTCCACCTTTTTCGCGTAGTCGACGATCGCATCCGCCGGGTACCCGTCCAAGTCGATTCGGCGCATCTCCACCTGCGATCCTTCGACCACGGGGTCGATGACGTCCCACACCATCTGCCGCTGCGCCTGCTCCAGCGATGCGAGGTCGGCGGGCACCTGGCTCAGGGCACCGAGGAGAGCGCTGGGAATGTGCATGACGTGTACGACGTGCAGCTCCGCGTCCCACGCCTCGGCGAACTGGACCGCCCTTCGAAGCGCCACGATTGAACGATCAGATCCATCCGCTCCAACAACGATGATCATGACAATGCATCTCCCCATTGCTCGGGCGCGTATTCCCGCTCCCGTTTGGCCGCCAAACGAGCCGAGAACGCTGCCGCTTCGGTCCGTCGAGTCATCCCAAGTTTGTTCAGCAGGTTCGAGACGTAGTTCTTGACCGTCTTCTCGGCCAGGAACAGCGCCTCCGCGATTTCCTTGTTGGTGAGACCGTCGGAGATCAGGTCCAGAATGTTGCGCTCCTGCGGCGAGAGGCGAGCAATCAACGGGTCGGTCGGCTCGTCGCCTCGGATCCTGCGAAAGACGTGCTCGGTCATCGTCGGATCGAGCAGCGACTCGCCTGCTCCGACCCGGCGGATACTGTCGATGAGTTGCCGCGCGTCGACCCGCTTGAGTACATAGCCGGCCGCCCCGGCGACGATCGAGGCGAACAGCGCCTCCTCATCGGCGAACGACGTCAGCATCAGAACACGTACGTCGGGCCACCGCTCCTTGATCTCCCTGCAGGCTTCGATCCCGGTCCCGTCCGGGAGGCGGACATCCATCACGACCACTTCGGGAGAGTCGTATCCAACCCTCCGGATGGCCTCTTCGACCGTGCCGGCCTCGCCCACCACCTCGAGACCTTCCTCGCCTCCGAGCAGCATGACGAGGCCCTTCCTCACAATCTCATGGTCATCGACGATCAGGATCCGCACTCTGTCTTCCTCTCTTACGCCTCAAGGCTACCGGGTGATCGACCCGGTCGCTGCAACCGGCGGCCGGTCAACAGCCGCGACGCCGCCCCACGGTCTCGGTGCCGGATAGGTCGCGATACGAAATACAAAATATGAGATATCGACCGACGACAGAAATTCGGCAGCCCGCCAGAGCACTAGCCTGACCATGTGGAACGGCCGATGATCCCCGCCATGCGCCTCGCCGACCTGATCAGCGCCGCGGCAGCGGTGACCGGACAGACAGAGCTGACGGCCGTGCTGGAGACGGTCGTCACAACGGCAAAGGAACTCACCGGCGCCCCGTTCGGCGCACTCGGTGTCGTCAGCGAGGACGGGCAGCTGATCCAGTTCGTCTACAAGGGCGTCCCGGAGGAAGTGGCCGAGATGATCGGCGGCCCGCCGGAGGGCAAAGGACTGCTCGGCGCGGTCACGTGGCAGCCCGACCCGATCCGTCTGGACAACACTCAGTCCCATCCGCGAGCGAGTGGATTCCCCGATCATCACCCACACTTCGAAGGTTTTCTCGGCACGTCGATCCGTATCGGCGACGACGTGTTCGGCAATCTCTACCTGGGAGCATCCGACGGCGGCTTCACCGAACAGGATGAGACGCTGATCCGTGCGCTGGCCCTCATCGCGGGGTCCGCCATCTCCACGATCCGGCTTCAGGCGCGTCTGCGCCGGGCGGCAGTACTCGAAGACCGCCAGCGCATCGCGCGAGATCTGCACGACTCCATCATCCAGGATCTGTTCGCCGTCGGGCTGTCGCTCCAGGCGTTGACCGCCAAACTGCCCGACGAGGAGATGCGAACGAGCCTCGAAGAGGCCGCTTCGCATCTCGATGCGTCGATCACGTCGCTGCGGCGGCTGATCTTCGACCTGCGCCCCCCGACGCTGGGAGCGCGCAACCTCAAAGACGAGCTCTCCGAACTCCTCGGTCGGCTCGCCGTGCCCTACGAGGCGAGCATCGGGATCGGCGTCACGGGGCCGGTCGACGACCTGCCCGCCGAGATCGTCGAAGACACCCTCCAAATCATCCGGGAGGCGGTGAGCAACGCGTTGCGGCACTCCGGAGCGGACGTCGTGAGTGTCTCGGTAAGCCGCGGTATCGACCGGCTGGTCCTCGCGGTGTTCGACCGCGGGAAGGGGTTCGACCTCGATACCGTCACACGGGGAATGGGCCTCGACAACATCCAGAGTCGCGCCGAAGCGGCGGGCGGAGAAGCCGAGATCAGCAGCCGTCCCGGTGGGGGGACGACCATCCGCGTCGTGCTTCCGCTGTAGGTCGGCCAAGCACGCACATTTCCCGGTGAAGAGTACGATTGGACCGACCCTCTCAAAGGACGCCATGCAACTCGATGAGCAATCCAAGAAGACCGTCGTGCCCCGGCTTCGCCGCATCGAAGGCCAGGTAGCCGGGATCATCCGGATGATCGAGAACGGCCGCGAATGCACCGAGATCGTCACTCAAGTGGCCGCCGCATCGAAGGCTCTCGACAAGGTCGGATTCAAGCTTCTCGCCGCCAACCTCGCACGGTGCATCCTCGACGATTCGGAACTCGACGACACGGCTTCTCTGGAGAAGCTCTTCATGACCCTCGCCTGAGGAAATCGACAATGGAGACCGGCCCGCCTTGCCCGCCACACCTGGCAGCGAGGATCCGCGGTCCGGTGCCGACAGGGCAGGCGGACTCGTGAGCCCGAACCGATGACCTCCAACATCGTCGTGGACGCGCGTGGATCCCACTGTCCGGGACCGCTGATGGAGCTGATCGCGGTCATCCGTGACGCTCGTGCCGGAGACACGATCGAACTCCTCAGCGCCGACCCCGGTTCGAGAACCGACGTCCCGATCTGGGTCCACAACGCCCGGCATTCCCTCATCGACGTCGAGGACCTCGAAGACTGCACGAGATTCACCATTCGCGTCGAGGTGTAACCGGCCACCGACCGCAGCGTCCGACGATCCTCGCCGCCTCCCGACGGTGCCGGCGGCGCCTGATCGTCATCTCGGATCCATGACACGGTCGATTCGGACGGTACCCAGGCCGGTACCGCTATCCTGGCGTGCGACTCGACTGGGCACCGTCTGTCGCGTGACATGGCATATTCGAACAGTCCCCGGTCGAGACGCTGCACGATGAGGAGGCCAAGACGTGGAGCACGAAGTTGCGACACTCGACGGCAATGAGGCTGCCGCCTACATAGCCCACAAAACGAACGAAGTCATCGCCATCTACCCGATCACACCATCGTCTCCGATGGGCGAGCACGCAGACGCGTGGTCTGCCAAAGGCAAGACGAACATCTGGAACCAGATCCCCGAAGTCGTCGAGATGCAGAGCGAAGGGGGAGCCTCCGGAGCGGTCCACGGGTCACTTCAGGGCGGCGCGCTCACGACGACGTTCACCGCCTCGCAGGGCCTCCTGCTGATGATCCCCAACATGTTCAAGATCGCCGGAGAACTCCTCCCGTCCGTCTTCCATGTTGCGGCCCGATCGGTGGCGACCCACCCACGCCCTCTCGATTTTCGGCGACCACAGCGACGTGATGGCAACCAGAGGCACCGGATTCGGAATGCTGGCCTCGGCATCCATCCAGGAAGTGCATGACTTCGCACTCATCTCCCAGGCAGCGACCCTCGCCTCCCGGGTACCGATCGTCCACTTTTTCGACGGTTTTCGGACCTCCCATGAGGTCAACAAGATCGACCTCATCGGCGACGAGATCATCCGCGAGATGATCGACGACGATCTGGTTCGCGCCCACCACGAACGCCGCCTGAACCCCGAACACCCCGTTCTGCGTGGATCCGCGCAGAACCCGGACGTGTTCTTCCAGGCCCGCGAGGCAGCCAACCCCTTCTACATCGAAGCGCCCGACCATATGCAACGGGCGATGGACAAGTTCGCGGAGCTGACGGGGCGCTCCTATCACCTGTTCGACTACTTCGGCGCACCGGATGCGGAACGGATCATCGTCCTCATGGGATCGGGCGTCGGAGCGGTCAGAGAGACCATCGACAAGCTCACCGCCGCCGGGGAGAAGGTCGGTGTCGTCGCCGTGCGTGTCTATCGGCCGTTCTCCGCCGCAGCCTTTGTCGCAGCACTCCCGGGAACCACGAAGACGATCGCCGTGCTCGACCGCACGAAGGAACCCGGTGCAGTCGGGGAACCGCTCTACGTCGATGTCATCACGGGCCTTGCAGAGGAACACGCGGCCGGACGGACCGCATGGGACCGGATGCCCACGATCATCGGAGGCAGATACGGCCTGTCCTCCAAGGAGTTCTCCCCCGCGATGGTCGCCGGCATCTTCGAAGAGATGTCCAAGGACGAACCGAAGAACCATTTCACGGTCGGCATCGTGGACGACGTCACGGGAACCAGCCTCTCGCCCGTCGACGGATTCGACACCGAGCCCGAGGGCCGTATCAAGGCCGTGTTCTTCGGGCTTGGAAGCGACGGAACGGTCGGAGCGTCGAAGAACTCCGTGAAGATCATCGGCACCAACACGCCGCTGAACGCCCAGGGTTACTTCGTCTATGACTCGCGCAAAGCCGGCTCGGTGACCGTCTCGCACCTTCGGTTCTGCAAAGAGCCGATTCAGTCGACATACCTGATCGACAAGGCCAACTTCGTCGGCTGCCACCAGTTCGGCTTCCTCGAGAAGATGGCGGTGCTCGACCTGGCCGCCGACGGCGCAACGTTCCTTCTCAACAGCCCGCATGGGGCCGACGACGTGTGGGATCACCTTCCCGCAGAGGTCCAGCGCCAGATCATCGACAAGCACCTCAAGTTCTACGTCGTCGACGGTTATCACGTCGCCCGCGAGGCCGGAATGCCCGGACGGATCAACACGGTGTTGCAGACGTGTTTCTTCGCCCTGTCGGGGATCCTTCCTCGTGAGCAGGCAATCAACGAGATCAAGACGGCGATCGCCAAGACCTACGGGAAGTTCGGCGAGTCGGTGCTGCAGAAGAACTACGCGGCCGTCGACGGGGCACTCGGTTCACTCCATGAGGTGCCGGTGCCGGCCGAGGTGACCTCGGAGCTGCACTTGCATCCTCCAGTCCCGAAAGAGGCCCCCGATTTCGTTCAGAGGGTCACCTCGCTGATGTTGGAGGGCAAGGGCGACCTGCTGCCGGTGAGCGCGATGCCCGTCGACGGCACGTTCCCGACGGCGACCACGCGCTGGGAGAAGCGCAACATCGCCGAGGAGATCCCGATCTGGGATCCGGACATCTGCATCGATTGCGCCAAGTGCGCCCTGGTCTGCCCTCACGCGGCCATCCGCATGAAGGTCTACGACCCGGTGTTCCTCGAGGATGCGCCCGTCACGTTCAAATCGAAGGAATGGCGAAGCCGCGATCTTCCCAACATGAGCATGACGATCCAGGTCGCTCCCGAAGATTGCACGGGCTGCGGCGTCTGCGTCGACGTATGCCCCGCAAAGTCGAAGGAGATCGTCCGGCACAAGTCGATCAACATGCGCGACCACCTCGAGCATGTCGACGAGGAGAAGGTCAACTTCGAGTTCTTCCTCGAGATCCCGGAGATGGATCGCACGAAAGTCAAGATCGACACGGTCAAGGGCTCCCAGATGCTGCAGCCGCTGTTCGAGTTCTCCGGCGCCTGCGCCGGGTGCGGCGAGACTCCCTACATCAAGCTGGTGACCCAGCTCTTCGGGGATCGCACGGTGATCGCCAACGCGACGGGGTGCTCGTCGATCTACGGCGGGAACCTGCCGACGACTCCGTACGCACAGGACGGCGACGGCCGGGGTCCTGCGTGGGCCAACTCCCTGTTCGAAGACAACGCGGAGTACGGGTTCGGGATGCGCCTGGCACTCGACGCCGAGGTCTCCCAGGCTCGTTCACTGGTCAAGAAAATGACCAAGGAGATCGGGCTGGAGCTGGCCCATGGGTTGCTGGATGCAGACCAGTCCGACGAGGCCGGCATCGCAGCCCAGCGCGTGAGAGTCGCCCTCCTCAAGGAGCGGCTCGCAACCATGGACTCGAACGATGTCAAGACGTTGCGCGTCATCGCGGACTCGTTGGTCACGCAGAGCGTCTGGATCATCGGCGGAGACGGATGGGCCTACGACATCGGTTTCGGAGGCCTCGACCATGTCCTGGCCTCGGGACGCAACGTGAACGTCCTCGTGCTCGACACGGAGGTCTACTCGAACACCGGCGGCCAGGCGTCCAAGGCGACGCCCCTCGGCGCTGTCGCGAAGTTCGCCGCATCGGGCAAGTCCATCGGCAAGAAGGATCTTGGGATGATCGCGATGCAGTACGGCAACATCTACGTCGCGCAGATCGCCATCGGGGCGAACAACATCCAGTCCGTCAAGGCGTTCAAGGAGGCAGAAGCCTTCAACGGACCGTCGCTCATCATCGCCTACAGTCAGTGCATTGCCCACGGCATCGACATGGCGACGGGAATGACGCACCAGACCGAAGCGGTGAACAGCGGATTCTGGCCGTTGTTCCGATTCGATCCACGGAAGACGGACCGCCGTCCGTTCAAACTCGACAGCCGCAAGCCGACGATTCCGTTCGAGGAGTTCGCGGACAAGGAGGCGCGCTTCGCGATGCTCAAGCGCACCAACCCGGACCGCGCGAAGATGCTCTTCGATTTGGCTCAAGAGCAGATCGAGGACCGCTGGTCGTACTATGAGCAGCTCTCCGGCATCGAGAGGAACTTCACCGAAGAGGAGGAGGCCGGCGTGTGACTATGGACTTGCGCACCAGTTATCTGGGACTGGAACTGGCACACCCGATCGTGCCGTCGGCGTCTCCTGCGACAGGGAAGCTCGACAGTCTGAAGAGGCTGGAAGCCGCAGGGGCCTCCGCAGTCGTGCTCCCGTCCCTGTTCGAAGAGCAGATCAAGCACGAGGAAGCCGAGATCCAGCGGCTGGCGGAGTTCGCGGCCGAGAGTTTCGCCGAGGCGACCTTCGGGTACTTCCCCGAGATGACGGACTACAACACGGGGCCGGGTCCGTATCTCAAACTCGTACAGGACGCCAAGGCAACGCTCGAGATCCCGGTCATCGCGAGCCTCAACGGATCATCGGCGGGAGGATGGATCGCCTACGCGAAGAAGATCCAGGATGCCGGCGCGGATGCGCTCGAACTCAACATCTACTTCGTCCCCGGCGATCCCACCGAGGTGGGAACGGCCGTAGAGCAACGGTATCTCGATCTCATCCAACAGTGCAGGGAATCGGTCACGATCCCGATCGCCGTCAAGATCGGACCGTATTTCAGTTCGGTCGCCAACATGGTGAGCCGGATCGTCGATGCCGGAGCAGACGGCCTGGTCCTGTTCAACCGCTACATGATGCCCGACGTCGATCTCGAATCGTTGACCGTCGCACCGGCGCTGAAGTTGTCCGACCCTTCGGAGCTGCGGCTGCCGCTGCGCTGGATAGCGCTCCTTCACGGCAAGGTCAACGCCTCGCTGGCCCTGTCGAGTGGAGTGCACTCCGCCAAGGACGCCCTCAAGGGCCTGCTGGCCGGTGCGGATGTGACCATGATGACTTCGGCCCTGTTGCTGCACGGTCCCGAGTTTCTCACCACCGTCCTCGACGGGGTCACGAGCTGGCTCGAAGACCATGAGTACGTCTCGGTCGCGCAGGCGAAGGGTTCGCTGAGTGAGCAGGCGGCCCCGGATCCCGACGCGTTCTCACGGTCCAACTACATGAAGGCGCTGATCAGCTACACGGGCCCGGCGGTCTAGAGAGCAGCCCCCTGCGCCCTCGGCGGCGGTACGTCTCAAGACCCCCTCCGTCCTCGGCGGTGATACCTCCCAGGACCCCCTCCGTCCTCGGCCAAAGCGCCGAGGACACCTCCCCCAACGCTCGGCCCTTCGGGCCTCCTGGGGGAGGAAACAAACGTCTCTCCCCCCAGCGAGCGAAGCGAGTGCTGGGGGGAGTACGGCGAAGCCGGGAGGGGGGCCGGCGC
>JAACED010000050.1 GCA_011682695.1 Gammaproteobacteria bacterium | reverse complement strand
CGTCGTGACCGGTGTGGTCGTGGTCGCAGACAGAGACGTCGTCGTGACCGGTGTGGTCGTGGTCCCAGGCAGAGACGTCGTCGTGGCAGACGTGATGCTCGTCGCAGCCGTGGCACTCGATGTGTCCGGGGGCGCCGTCGCTGCAGGCGGTGTGGTGTCGACCGGGTTCGTGGAGCATGCGGTGACAATGAGGGCGAAGGCGAGCGCAGCGATTCTCTTCACAGGAGTTGAGCTGCCTCCTCGTCCACCATCCAGACGACATCCGCCGCACCGTCTGCCGTCCTTGCCGCAGGTGCGAGCACTGCGCCCTGCAGGGTGCTCTTCAGAGCTTGCGCCTTACCTGCGCCGGAGACAAGGAAGATGATTCGTTTCGCAGCCCACAGCAACGGGAGCGTGGCCGTGAGCCGCCAGGTGTTCTTGGTTGCGATCCAGTTGGCGACGAACAAGCGGTCGCGTTCATCGACGGCGGCGGTGTCCGGGAACAGCGATGCCGTGTGGCCGTCATCCCCGAGGCCGAGCAGTACGAGGTCCGGGCGGAGGCGGCCGTGCTCGAAAGGAAGGGCCCCACGCAAGGCCTCCTCGTAGAGCGAAGCAGCATGTTGCGGCCCGTCGCCCCACGGGACCTCGAGGAGTGTTGCAGGCACATGGTCGAAGAGGACGGCCGAGGCCATCGTTGCGTTGTGATCGGGATGTCCTGGCGGCACCCATCGCTCATCGGGGAGCCATGCCACGACCTTGTCCCACGGCACGTCCTCGCTTCTGAGATGCTCGTAGGTGGTCCTCGGCGTGTTGCCACCTGCGAGCCCAAGGGTGGTCATGCCACTGCGGATCTCGGCGGCGATCAGAGAGGCGGCCTGCTCTGCAAGCGTCGTGGCGTCGGTGAAAACCATGAGCTGCATCATCCACTGTCCCTGCGCTTGATCGCGCAGAGCCTATCGATCTCGGGGGACAAGCTCTCGGTACCCGGTGCTCGGTGGGTCCCTACCCTTGCTCTTCGAGAGCGAGCACCTTGTTGAGCCGGCGCACGTGTCGTTCCTCTCCACAGAATCGGGCGTTGATGAACGCCATGACGATCTCGTCTGCGAGTGATGGTCCGATGACCCTGCTTCCCATGGTCAGGACGTTGGCGTCGTCGTGCTCGACAGACTGGTGAGCGGTGTACGTGTCGTGAGAGAGCGCTGCCCTGATCCCGTGCAGCTTGTTTGCCGCGATCGCGGCGCCCGCTCCCGATCCGCAGACGACGATACCCCGATCGGCCCTTCCTTCTCGGACTGTGCGGCCCACCGCCGCCGCGTAGTCGGGATAATCGACAGGTTCGTCGGAGTAGGTGCCAACGTCGACCACGGCGTGCCCGGCTTCTGAGAGCAGCCGCCCGATGTGCTCTTTCATCAGGTACCCGGCGTGATCGGCTCCGACTGCAATGCGCATTGATTCCTCCGGTTCGCACCAAGGCTACCCGTACAATGCAGATGATGGACCGAATCAGCGTCACAGGCGGCGTCCCCCTCCGTGGAACCGTGAGTGTTCACGGAGCGAAGAACGCCATCCTGAAAGAGATGGTTTCAGCGATCCTCGCACCCGGAAGGCACGAGCTGGTGAACGTGCCGAAGATCGCCGACGTCGAACTGATGGCGGAGGTGCTCGAGCACATCGGCGTCTCCTGTAGGTTCAGGGATCGGGCACTCACGATGGACACCACGGCGCAGCTGGTGCCGGAGGCTCCTCTCGACCTCGTGCGGAAGATGCGCGCTTCGATCGTCGTGATGGGCCCACTGCTGGCGAGGACCGGCCGGGCGTGTGTGGCGTTTCCCGGTGGAGACGATCTTGGAGCACGTCCGATCGATATGCACCTTTCGGGACTCGAGAAGATGGGTGTGAGCTTCGAACTCGAGCATGGAGTGCTCGAAGCGAGCGTGGCGGGACGACTCCGGGGAGCCGAGATCGGCCTCGAATTTCCAAGCGTTGGAGCATCGGAGAACCTGTTGCTCGCGGCGGTACTGGCAGATGGTGAAACCGTGATCCGCAACGCTGCCCGCGAACCGGAGATTCAGGACCTCTGCGCACAATTGGCGGAGATGGGCGCGGTCATCGAGGGAGCGGGGACCTCCACCCTGCGGATCCAAGGGGTGCAGGAGCTCCATCCGGTACGCCATGATGTGATCCCGGACCGTATCGCGGCGGGAACGTACGCAGTGGCCGGGGCGATCACCGGCGGGGAAGTGCGCGTCGAGGGCTGCGTGCCAGAGCATCTGCGGATGGAGCTTCGCAAACTCGACAGCGCGGGCTGTGAGATCACCATGGGTGACGATTGGATTCAGGTCGTCGGACCAAAACGTCCTCGAGCCGTCGACTTCGCGACACTTCCGTTCCCCGGATTCCATACGGACATGCAGCCGCAGATGGTCGCGTTGTTGAGTGTGGCCGAGGGCAGCTCGGTCGTGACCGAGAACCTCTACGACGCGCGGTTCCGCTACGTCGGCGAGCTCATGCGGATGGGCGCCGATATCACCGTCGAATGGCAGCACGCCGTGATCCGAGGCGTCGATCGGCTCTCCGGCTGTCCGGTCATCGCTCCCGATATCCGTGCCGGAGCCGCTCTCGTGCTCGCAGGGCTTCGAGCCGAAGGGCAGACAACGATCGGCGACGTATTTCACATCGATCGCGGATACGAGGATTTTGTCGAGGAGCTCGCAGGACTCGGAGCCGACATTCATCGTGCGTAGCGTCTCGGTCGTATCGGCGCTGCTGCTGGTCGTGGTGATGGTGTCGCCGGCCGCGGCTCAGGAGGACACGACCAGCGGTCCGTACCGCTCGGTGAGGATCGTACCCGGCGATGGTACGACGCTCTCGTGGGCCGGGAGACATTACGCCGGTTCTCTCGAGGTGACGTCGGCTTCTGACGGCCTCGTCCTGCTCGACCATGTGGGTGTCGACGACTACCTGCTCGGGATACAGGAAGTGCCGTTTTCGTGGCCTGAAGCAGCGCTACGAGCACAGGCGGTTGCCGCTCGCACGTATCTGGCCTGGACGTTGGCGAGGGGTCGAGGCGGCGCCGGGAAGACCTACGGGTTCGACATCTGCGCATCCTCGGCATGCCAGGTGTACGGAGGGCTCGACCAGGTCGCCTCACCTTCGGGGAAACGCTGGGAAGCCGCCGTCAAGTCGACGAGCGGCGACGTGCTCCTGTACGAAGGTAGGCCGGCCCTTGCGATGTACAGCTCGACGACCGGGGGCAGAACCAGGAATTATGAAGACGTGTACGAGGGACGGTCGCCGATTCCTTACCTTCGGGCGGTTCCGTCGCCGGGAGAGGAGTCCGCGTTCGCCGAATGGCGCTATGAGGTGCGCGGCAGCGTTCTCGAAGACGTCTTGGAAGACGCCGGCCTCATCAAGGGGCTGCTGAGCGACGTCGTGGTCACGGAGACCGAAGACGGTGACGGTCCGTGGATGGTGGAGATCCGCAGCAGGGAAGGGACGACGCGGCTGACCGCCACCGAGTTTCGCGGCGTGATGAACCGATGGGGACCACGGGCTCACCCGGAGGCCTTCCCCGCGTTTCGTCCCGGCGGCGGCCGATATCCACAGACGGTGCTGTCCCCGACCTTCGACGTGCGCAAGCAATGGCACTTTCCCGACTCGTTCCGCTCGGGCTACATCGACGTGTATCCGGTGTACGAGTTCGAGGGACACGGATGGGGCCACATGGTGGGCATGAGCCAGTACGGGGCCAAGGCGATGGCCGAAGCAGGCAATGACTACGGTCGGATTCTCTCGCACTACTACAGCGGCCTCATCCCGGAATCGGCGGACGATCTCTTACCCGAGACGATCACCGTCGGTCTCGACTGGAAGGAGCAAACGCTGCGGATCTCGGCGGACGGGCCTGTGAGCGTCATCGTCGACGGACAGACAATCGCCGTCGACGCCATCGGTTCATGGAGGTTCACGTATGGGGGCGGCGTCATGTTGACACCGCCGGAGGGTTTCGGTCTGCCGCCGACGGTTTGCAACGTTCCGGAGATGATCACCGGCGCCTCGGGGAGGTCTCTGCTGGTGTCGGTGACCGTCACTGCCCCGGCCCGGGTGCGACTCGTCGTCTTCCGGGGGGCGCAGGTGGTCACCGAAACTCCGTGGAAGGCTCGTGAAGCGGGACCGGTGTCGCTGATCTGGGATGGCACCGTCGCCGGAGTGACCGCCCCGCCTGGTCCCTACCGATTGATGATCGAGGCCCGAAACTCCGAGGGCTCTGCAACGGTGTTCCTGACCGCAGTGGTCGCAGACTGACGCGCCCCACGATCGTGGTTCTGTAGGTCCGCGGTGCCGGTACACTGCTGCCCACATGACCGTGCACGAAACAACGGCAGATACCGAGATCGATCTCGAGACGCTGAAAGCGACACTCGAGTACATCCGTCCCGCCCTCCAGGCCGATGGCGGCGACTTGGTGCTGCTCGGCGTCGAAGACGGAACCGTCAACCTGCAGCTCGTTGGAGCTTGTGGCGGATGCCCGCTGTCGACCATGACCCTGAAGGCGGGTATCGAGCGAATCCTGACCGATCGTGTACCCGGCGTGGAAGAAGTCAACGCGATTTAGGAGCCCACCGAGCAATGCATGTCACGCATCTCGACGACCGGGCATCGGTACCCGCCACGTTCTCCTCCTCGACGCACCGCTGCGGGTGCGCCTTCGTCGTGCGGCCTTGCGGGTGACGCGCCCGGCCGCCGATCCACGCAACGGCATTACTCGGCAGACTCCAGGAACGACTTGCGTTGAGCCTCGTGAGATTCCAGACTCCTGAGCATGCCGCATCCCCTCGTTGTCGCTGCACTCGAAGGCGATCGTCGTTCCCTCGCGCGTCTGATCAGCCTCGTAGAGAATGATCGTCCCGACGCGGCGCAGGTACTCGCCGAACTGTTCCCCCGGTCGGGGAACGCGTACGTTCTCGGGCTCACCGGCGCTCCGGGTTCAGGCAAATCGACGCTCACGTCGATGCTCATCGAGCGGGTCCGCGACGAAGGCCATCGGGTGGCCGTCGTCGCGGTCGACCCATCGAGTCCTTTTACCGGAGGGGCGATCCTTGGAGACAGGATCCGCATGCAAGAGCACGCCTCTGACATGGGCGTTTACATTCGATCGATGGGCAGCCGTGGGCATCTCGGTGGAGTGTCGGAAGCCACCCCGAAGGGAATCCTCGTTCTCGACGCCATCGGATTCCCGTACATCTTCGTTGAAACCGTTGGTGTCGGGCAGGCAGAGGTCGAGATCGTGGAGAGTGCGGACACCACGATCGTGGTTGTCAACCCGGGTTGGGGCGACAGTATCCAGGCCAACAAAGCCGGCCTGCTGGAGATCGGCGACCTCTTCATCGTCAACAAGGCAGATCGTCCCGGTGTCTCTGAAACGGTCCGAGATCTCAACCAGATGCTCGACCTCGGAGGGAAGCGGCCGTGGCGTCCGCCGGTCCTGCCGACCGTGGCGACGACGGGGGAGGGAATCGATGCCGTCTGGGATGCAGTGCGAAAACATCGAGCCTTCCTCGAGGAGAATGGCGACCTGTCGGAACGCCGCGCCGCCAGGCTCAGAGGGGAGCTGAAGCGGGCACTCGTGTCCGAGCTGACCCGCAGGGCGGAAGCAGAAGCGGGAGACGGCCGTTTCTCGAGGATCGCAGCCGAGGTGATTCGGCACGAGGTCGATCCGTGGACCGCTGCCAGGGATCTGCTGGACGGCTAGGAACCCGTTGGCCAATACATGGCGCTTCTCGGCGACCGTGCATCACCAACCAGCTACCAGCATCCAGCCGCCGGCTGTCAGCAAGAGCTGCACCGCCCGCACCGCGATCTTGTAGCGACGCTGGTCGCGATACCGAATACCGAATACGGCGAGCGCAGCGAGCCTGCGCACTACGCTCGGAGCAACGTCGTTGGAGGAGACTTCCGTGCAATACGTCGAATACACGACTGATGGTCCCGTGGCCGTGATCCGGCTGAATCGGCCGCCCGTGAACGCACTGTCTGCAGCCGTTGCGAGAGAGTTGGCGGAGGCGTTTGTCACCGCCGCCGCCCTTTCGATTCGCGCTGTCGTAATCACCGGCGAACCGCATTTCGCCGCCGGTGCCGACATCAAGGAATTCCAGGCGGCGCTCGAGGCCGGTGCAGAGGACAGGCTGGCCTCCGATCTCGGCGGTGCCGTATTGGCACTCGAGCGGCTCGCCAAGCCGACGATCGCGGCCGTCCGCGGCTTTGCGCTGGGGGGAGGCCTCGAACTCGCGATGGGAGCGGACTTCCGTTATCTCTCCCCCGACGCACGGGTCGGCCAGCCCGAGATCCTGCTGGGCATCATCCCCGGTGCCGGTGGCACGCAGCGGCTCGCCCGCCTGATCGGTCAGCACAAGGCCAAGGAGTTGATCTTCAGCGGTCGCCACGTACCTGCACAGGAGGCGCTCGACCTCGGGATCGCCGATCGCATCGTCGACGACGTGCTGGAGGCTGCGCTCGAAGATGCCCACACGTGGGCGAACGGTCCGACCGTTGCCTACGGCGCAGCGAAGAGGGCGCTCAACGAGGGCCTGCGTCTTCCTCTCGAGGAAGGACTCGCCGTTGAGCGGGAAGGCTTTGCGAAAGCTTTCCGGAGCGCAGATGCCCGCGAAGGGGTACAGGCGTTTCTGACCAAACGCACTGCGGAGTTCGTGGGGGAGTAGGCCACTTCCGCTGACGCGCCGCGGCGGCCCTCAAGGGCCGCCGCGATCCCCCGTCCCTGGTCCGGGCGACCCAACTTCTCTTCGCAAGCAGCGATAGTAACAGATACGACAGTGCGCTTCAACGCCGCACCAGGTAGACTTGCGCCAATGCCGAATGAATCCAGTGACTCCAAGGAAAGGCTGCTCGCCGCTGCCTGGGACCTCGTCGTTGCGTCATTCTCGGGTGATGAGGACGGTCGAGGGGCAAAGACGACGCCGCGCGTGTTTGATCAGCTCACCGCCGCCCGGGTTTCCCGCCACGCCGGGTTGACGACCGGTGCGTTTTACAACCGGTGGCTCGACAGGGAAGCCTTCTTGTCCGACTTCCTCGAGTACGCGTTGTCCGTCTCCCGATCACAGGCGATGATGGGCGTCACAGACATTCTGTCGAAGATGGAGTTACTTGGCCCATCCGAGATGGCCGTCGAGGCGATCAAGCAGACGATCGAAGCGACCATCCAGGATCCGGCTTTCGCAATGCAGCTCTATCTGTGGGCGCTCGCGAGGAATCGCAAAGAGGTGCTTGATGACCTTTGTGTCGGTTATCAGGCGACACGTGATGGACTGCGGATGCTCGTGGAGGGTTTTCTCGAAGCGGCGGGACGCGAGTTTCGTCCGCCGTTCACCAACCACTTGGCCGCGTCGATCATGATCGCGTTGGTCGAAGGGGTCAGTCTGCAGCGTGGGATCGATCCTGAAGCCTTCGATCTCGATCAGGTGACCGACGCCATCATCGCCATCTGGACGGCCATGTCGCGGGTACCCGGCGACGAGCGAACGGCCAGCGATATCTTCACCGACGGTCTCTAGAGCCGACGAATCGTGGGACAATTCAGGAATGCTCTACCTCGATCATGCTGCAACGACGCCGCTGCGTCCAGAGGCGCTCGCGGCGATGCGCTCCATCGGCTTCGGCAACCCGTCGGGGATCCACGGCGTGGCACGGACGGCCAAAGACCTCCTCGAGGACGCCAGAGAACGAGCAGCGGGACTGATCGGGGCGGGACCGGGCGAGATTGTCTTCACCGGCGGTGGAACCGAGGCGGACAACCTCGCCGTTATCGGCTCCGCAATCGCCGCGAGAGCGTCGGTGGTGACTTCTTCGGTCGAGCATGACGCCGTGCTCGAGAGCGCAGACTTTCTGCGCCGAATGGGACATCGAGTGGAAGTCGTCGGCGTGGACCGACTGGGGAGAGTCGATCCTGAACGAGTGGCGGCGGCGACGGCGACGGGCCCATCGGTCGTCTCGATCATGGCTGCGAACAACGAGACGGGAGTTGTCGAACCAATCGGCGACATCGTTGAAGCAGTCAAGAAGGTGTCTCCGGGCGCGATCCTTCACACGGACGCAGTCCAGGTCTTCATCTCCGAGCCCGTCGACGTCGACACGCTGGGCGTCGACCTCCTGACTCTGGCAGCGCACAAATTCGGCGGTCCGAAGGGTGTCGGTTTGCTGTACGTGCGCGATGGCACGGAACTGGAACCGCTGATACACGGCGGCGGACAGGAGGCGGGCCTGCGGTCAGGGACCCAGAACGTGGCGGGGATCGTCGGGATGGCCGCCGCGATGGAGGCGGCAGCCGTCGACAGGGAGCGATTCCGCGCCGACGTCGGTGAGGCGCGTCATCGCTTCGAAACGCGACTGATCAACGCCATCGAAGGTCTCGAAATCAACGGACCGGCGGATGAACGGTTGATCCAGCACTCGCACATTCGGATCCCGGGTGTACGCAACGACATCGTCCTGATTCGCCTCGATCGGGAGGGCGTCGCCGCTTCGGCAGGATCCGCGTGTCAGAGCGGGGCTGTCGACGTGAGCCACGTACTGGAGGCAATGGGATTCTCGAGCGCCCAGGCGAGGGAGTGTCTGCGGTTCAGTTTCGGATGGACGACCACCCCCGACGACGGCGACGCGGCGGCGGTGGCGGTTCTCGAGGCGATCGAGGGGCTGCGATGAGAGTGCTTGCCGCGATGAGTGGAGGCGTCGACTCATCGGTGGCTGCCGCGCTCATGGTCGAGGAAGGACATGACGTGATCGGGGCGACTCTCAAGCTGTGGGAGGGTCCGGATGGTGCGCCGCCGGCCCAGGGGTGCTGCACACTCTCGGACTCCGAGGATGCGCGCAGGGTCGCCGCCAGGATCGGTGTCGCCTACTACGTCCTCGATGCCACCAAGGAGTTCCGTTCCGGCATCGTCGATCCGTTCATCGCCGACTACCTGCAGGGACGAACCCCCAACCCCTGTATCGAATGTAACCGAGTCATCAAGTTCGATCATCTGCTGCGGTGGGCGCGCGATCTCGACTGTGACCTGGTCGTCACCGGCCACTATGCGCGCGTCATACGTGATGACGGTGGGTTTCGGCTCTTGCGCGGGATCGATCGGAACAAGGACCAGTCCTATGTGCTGTCCATGCTCGGACAGGAACAACTGCGGATGCTTCGCTTCCCTGTCGGGAGCCGCCGGAAGGAGGAGGTTCGCGAGATCGCTGCAGGCCTCGGACTTCGAACCGCAGACAAGCCCGACAGCCAGGATATCTGCTTCGTCGGTGACGACTATCGGGCATTTCTCCGCCGTGAGGTGCCGGCCGCAGCGCGTCCGGGATCGGTCGTGGACGAGGACGGTTCCGTCGTGGGCAGACATGACGGGGTGGTGGACTTCACGATCGGTCAACGCAAAGGTCTCGGTGTTGCGTTCGGCGAGCCGAGATATGTGCAGGAGATCCGGCCCGCTTCGGCGACCGTTGTCATCGGTCGTCGCGGGGCCGCACGGTTTACTGGATTGCGGATGGCTCATCCGTCGTGGGTGGCGGGTCACCCCCCGGCGCCCGGGCCGACACACGTGCAGATTCGCGCGCATGGAGAACCGCTTCCGGCCATTCTCGAAGACGATGCGCGCACGGTGTGGTTCTCCGATCCCCAGGACGGTGTCGCTTCGGGACAGACGGCGGTCCTCTACGAAGGTCTGCAGGCGCTCGGAGGAGGAACGATCACGGAAACGCTGCGAGAATGAGCTGCCATGGGCTCTGAGATCGAGGACCTTCGCGAACAGATCCAGTATCACGACTACCGGTATTACGTGCTCGATGAACCTGAGATCTCCGATTTCGAGTACGACGAGTTGATGCGCAGACTGCAGGAACTCGAAGCGGAGCATCCCGAACTCATTACCCCCGATTCACCGACGCAACGGGTGGGACCGCCGATTTCAGACCAGTTCGCCCCGGTGCGCCACCGAGAACCGATGTTCTCGCTCGACAACATCGAATCGTTTGAGGAGTTGGAGGCCTGGGAGGCTCGCATCGAGCGGCAGCTCACGGCACCTCCGGATAGCTATGTCTGCGAACTCAAGATCGATGGTCTTGCCGTGTCGCTCGTCTACGAACAAGGTTCGCTGACGGTGGCGGCCACTCGGGGGGATGGCACTGTCGGTGAGGACATCACCGCCAATGTCCGGGCCATCAACGCGATACCGCTGCGTTTGCTCGGCGATGCGCCGACGGTGCTCGAGGTTCGGGGCGAGGTGTATATGTCGGAAGCGGCGTTCGAAGAGCTCAACAGGCGCCAAGCCGAGGCGGGCGAGCAGCTGTTCGTGAATCCCCGGAACGCCGCCGCCGGATCCCTTCGCCAGAAGGATCCTGCCGTCACCGCTTCGAGAAACTTGTCGGCGTGGATGTACCAGCTCGGCACGGTGGAGGGCGGTCCTGTCCTGGAAACCCATTGGGACGCACTCGAGTGGCTCCGCAGCCTGGGCTTCCCCGTCAACCCGGCTTCGGAACGAGTTCAGGGCCTCGGTGAGGTCAAGGCGTACCTGCGAAATGCGGAAGAGGCACGGCACGCGAGGGGGTATGCGACCGACGGTGTCGTGATCAAGGTGAATCGTTTCGACCAGCAGCGGGCGCTCGGTTTCACCGCCCGGGCTCCCCGCTGGGCGATCGCCTACAAGTTCCCGCCGGAGGAACAGGTGACCCGCCTGCTGGATATCCGCATCGGGGTCGGCCGGACCGGAAGGGTGACACCGTACGCGGTCCTGGAGCCCGTCTTCGTTGGTGGTGCGATGGTGAGCCGTGCGACCCTGCACAATGAAGACGAGGTGCATCGCAAGGACATCCGCATCGGTGACGACGTGGTCGTTCGCCGGGCCGGCGAGGTGATCCCCGAAGTGGTCGGTCCGATCGTGTCGCGCCGCGACGGCTCCGAACGGGTCTGGACGATGCCGGCCGAGTGCCCGTTCTGCGGGAGTCCCATCGTCAAACCCGAGGGGGAGAAGGTCGCTCGCTGCACCGGCGGCCTCACGTGCCCTGCGAGGCTGCGCGAGTGGCTGTTCCATTTCGCATCGCGCCGCGGCCTGGATATTGAGGGGCTGGGGTACAAGGCCATCGATCTGCTCATCGAAAAGGGATTGATTCGGGACCCTGCCGATATCTTTTTCCTCGAGCCGGACGACTTCGAGGGTCTCGAAAGATGGGGTGAGGTGTCGGTAGCCAACCTCATGACGGCGATCGCCGAGGCGAAACACCGGCCACTCTCCAAGCTGCTGACCGCTCTCGGTATCCGCCATGTCGGCGACACGGTCGCGCGATTGCTCGCACGTAGGTTTCACACCATCGATGCGCTGCTGGCGACATCCGAAGAAGAGATCGCGGCGATCGAAGGGGTTGGACCGATCATCGCGCAGTCCGTGTACGCATGGGCACAATCACCCGAAACGGTGGCACTGATCGACAGGCTGCGGGCCGCAGGGGTGCAGCTCACGGAAGGCACTTCCGAGGAGGAGGATCTCCTCGCGGGGCTGCGGGTGGTGCTGACGGGAAGACTCGAAGGTTGGTCGAGAGACGAGGCGAAAGAGGCCATCGAAGCGCGCGGAGGGACGGTCGTCGGATCGGTTTCGAAGAGCACCTCGGTCGTGGTGGCAGGCGAGTCGCCGGGTTCGAAGCTGGCCAAGGCGCAGAGCCTCGGGATACCGGTGATCGATGTCGAAGGCTTCGAACGGCTTCTGACTCGAGGCCCGGCCGTTCTCGAAGGCTGAACGTGGCCGGAACGGCCGACTACCGTTCCGGTATGCACGTCAATCCCGTACTCACCTCGCTCGGCACCTACCCGATGGCACCGCTTCAGGAGAAGGCCAGGGCGATGCGCTCTGCAGGGGAAACCCTGACCGATTTCTCGCTCGGAGACCCGAGGGAGCCGACACCACCGTTCATCCCGGCGGCGCTGAAAGCGGCCGTTCCTGAGATTTCCCAATACCCGACGACGGCGGGCATGCTGGAACTGAGAACGGCGGTAGCGGCGTATATACGCAGGCGATTCGGCGTCACCGTAGACCCGGTGACACAGGTGCTTGCCACGGGCGGTTCGAAGGAAGCGATCTTCTCGACGGCGTTTGCGTTCGTGAACCGGGGCTCCGGCGACGGGGTCATCTGGCCGACCCCCGGGTACCCGGTGTATGAACGCGGTGCGCTCTTCGCAGGAGCTATTCCCATGCCGGTCCAACTCGATACGACCTTCGTGCTCAAACCCGAACAGGTCGACGATGACGCGTGGGCCAAGGCATCGATGCTGTGGGTCAACTATCCACACAACCCGACGGGTGCCGTCGCGACGTCCGAGGAACTGGCCGCGATCTACGGCAAAGCCAGGGCAGCCGACACGCTGGTCTGCTCGGACGAGTGCTACACCGACGTCTACGAGTCCGAACCACCGCCTTCGATGCTGCAGGTCGCGGATGAGGACCTCACCGGACTCCTCGTGTACCTGAGCCTTTCCAAGCGGTCGGGGATGACCGGCTACCGCAGTGCGGCGATCGTCGGAGATACCGACGCGATCGCCGCGCTTCGCGAACTTCGATCGTCGACCGGCACCGCAGCGCCGGAGTTCGTGCAGGCGGCGGCAGTCGCCGCCTGGTCTGACGATGCACACCCTGCGGTGCGCAGAGCAGTGTTCAGTGAGAAGCGGGCGGTGCTGAGGAAGGCCTTCGAGGATCTCGGATACAGGATTGCCGCCTCCGAGGGAGCTCTCTATCTGTGGGTGGAAGTGGGCGACGATGCGGCAGTCGCGAAGCGGCTTCTGGATTACGGAGTCGTCGTTTCGCCTGGAAGAGCGTTCGGGGCCGGTGGCGAGGGCTACATTCGCCTTGCACTCGTTCCGACCGTCGAAGAGTGCGAAGCTGCAGTGGAGGTGCTGCGCTCATGTCTGACCGGGAACTGATCGAGGCCGCATACGAGGACCTCTCGCTGCTCGAGGGGGTCCGTGATGCGGTGAACAGAACCATTGCAGCCCTGGATGAGGGTGTGCTGCGCGTCGCGGAGAAGATCGATGGCGTCTGGACGGTGAACCGTTGGGTGAAAGAAGCCATCATGCTCTTCTTCCGACTTCAGGCGGTCAGGACGATGACTGCCGGGCCTTTCGAGTACTACGACAAGATCCCCACCAAGCGCAACCTCGCGAACGCCGGGGTGCGGGTGGTCCCACCGGGAACGGTTCGGTACGGCGCCTTCTGTGAGCCGGGCGTGGTCGTCATGCCCGGATATGTGAATATCGGTGCGCGCGTGGGCTCCGGGACAATGATCGACACCTGGGCGACGGTCGGATCCTGCGCTCAAGTCGGGCGGGACGTGCACATCTCCGGCGGGGTCGGAATCGGCGGCGTTCTGGAGCCGCCGGGTGCTCGGCCGGTCATCGTGGAGGACGGAGCATTCGTGGGGAGCCGCTGCATCCTCGTGGAAGGTGTCCTCGTCGAGCAGGGTGCGGTGCTCGGCGCCAACGTCGTGCTCAGTTCGAGTATCCCGATCATCGATGTGACGGGACCCGAACCGATCGAATACCGCGGGCGTGTCCCCGAACGTTCCGTGGTCATTCCCGGAACGCGGGCGAAGGACTTTCCTGCCGGCACCTACCATCTTCCTGCAGCCCTGATCATCGGGAAACGGTCCGCCTCTACCGACGACAAGACCTCGCTGAACGACGCGTTGCGGACCTTCGAGGTCCAGATATGAACGAACTCGTTCGCACCCTCATCGAGATCATCGACATCCCGTCGGAGACCGGCAGCGAAGGACGGCTGGTCACCCACATCGCCGAGCGGTTCCTACCGAGCTGGGGCCGAGCAGGGGTCACGCGCATCGGGAACAGCCTCCTCGTCGGCAAGCGGACCGGACGACCCCTCATGCTGCTTCTCGGCCATCTGGACACGGTTCCTTCCCAGGGTCAGGGGCCGGCGCACGTAGCCGACGGGCGGGTGATCGGCCTGGGCGCTTCCGACATGAAGGCGGGACTGGCCGTCATGATGCAGTTGCTCCTCGACTCCGACGTCGCGGCCGGACCATACGACGTCATCGGAGTGTTCTACGACAAGGAGGAAGGCGCTGCGGACGAAAACGGACTCGAACCGGTTCTCGAGCATGCAGGATGGCTCTCCGACGCAGTGTTCGCGATCGTGCTGGAACCCACCGATCTCGAGCTCCAGTTGGGATGTGTCGGAGCGATCAACGCGAGCGTACGTTTCGAGGGTGTGGCTGCACACTCCGCTCGGCCGTGGACCGGAGAGAACGCAATCACCAAAGCCGGCCGATGGCTGGCCGCGCTGCACGAGCGTGAGCCCGAAGTCGTCGACGTTGCGGGCCTCGAGTTTCGTGAGGTTGCCACCGTGACCTTGATCCGGGGCGGAATCGCCCGCAACATCGTTCCGGCGGACGTCGAGATCAATCTCAACTATCGGTTCGCTCCAAGCCGCTCACTCGACGATGCCGAGACCAGACTTCGCGAGATCGCCGCCGACACCGACGGCATCGAGATCGTCGACCGTGCACCTGCCGCTCCGATTCCCGAGGGGAGTCCCTATCTGCAGGCACTGATCGATGCGACCGGCGCCGTCATACGGCCGAAACAGGCGTGGACCGACGTGGCCCGACTCGCCGGAAGGGGGATTCCCGGCGCGAACTACGGCCCCGGTGAGACCTCGCGCGCTCACCAGGTCGACGAGAGTCTTCCCGTCGACAACCTCCAGATCGCGTTCGATGCGCTGCGGCGCTTCCTTGTCCGCCAAGACCCGATCTCGTGACGCTGGACGGGAATAGTCCCGGCGAACCGTCACAAGAATGGACTAGGAGCCCGCTGAGCAATACATGGCACGCATCTCGGCGACCGTGCATCGCCATTCAC